>CAMJLB010000043.1 GCA_946406555.1 uncultured Prevotellaceae bacterium
TCTGGCGACACATAAACATAGGTACGATTGACAATCAGAAATTCTGTCCATAGTTCTTGCCTTAGAATCAGAAGATGGAGAAGAGTATTTTTCGCCCTTCCTTTTCCTATCATAAGCCCTCGCTGTTTCAGTATGTCTATCTGTTCAGCGAGGGTGATGGATTCCATATTAAAAGAAACGTCCCACCCTGGTCCACTGGTCTTGCGACGAGAAGCGTGGTGGGATTTGTTGGCGCAAAGGTACGGCTTTTATTTGGACTAGCCAAACTTTTTGAAGAAAATGGATAGAAGCTTTTGTAGCCTGGGATATAGCCTGTCTCCGACCTTATCCAGTCTGAATTGCAAGATGGTCTTTTTGTTGTTTTGTAAGTTATTGTGTATCAACAGTTTGTAGAATCTACTCAGATTCCGCTATTTCGCTCCGAAGGTGGTGGTGCTTCCGAATTTTAAAAACTCAGCGATTTTCGCTGAATGTTTATGCAGCGCAGCGGCGCATAAATATTAAATTCAAAATAAGTGTGGTTTTTCTTCTCCTTTTTATTTTTTATTCGTACCTTTGCATTTGATTTTATAAAGACGGTGTGTTTGTCATGAAGCAAAAATATCTGCTTTCTGTTTTCCTTCTGGCTGTAGGCATTGCTTTGTCGTCGTGCAAGGCAAGCCTTGGCGAACTGCGTTCAGGCAAGCTTGCAAGCCGGCTGCCGGAAGGGGGATGGCAATTGCATGAAGTGTGGAGCCTTACCGAGCAGGGCGAAAAAGGGAAGTGTCTTCTTGGAGAACGTATCGCCATAACTTCCGAAGAGATGTATACCTATCCAAAAGTGGTTGCACCCAAGTTGGTGTTTGAAAGTAGTAAGTTTACCGATACCCAGAATTGGTTGACTGGTATAGAAAGGGCGGCGGTTGGCCAATATATATTGGTGAAATACATATTTATAAGCACTGCCCTCAGGAAATGGTGGAAAGCTGGAACAAAAAATGGAAAGTAAAAGTTGACAATTAAAGAATTATGTAACCTTATATGATTACACAAGACCAACTGAAAGATATACTCGACCGTGCCGACAAGTTGCGGCACTATCTGAAAATCGACGAGAAACAGATAGAATTTGAGGAGGAGGAGCTGCGCACGCAGGCCCCCGACTTCTGGGAAGACCCCAAACGGGCCGAGGAGCAGATGAAGAAGGTGAAGGGCATCAAGAAATGGCTCGACGGCTACAACGACGTGCGGCTGAAAGCCGACGAGCTGCAGCTGGCCTTCGACTTCTACAAAGACGAGATGGTGACCGAAGAAGAGGTCGACCGCGACTACGAGCAGGCCGTGGCCGCCATCGAAGAGCTGGAGCTGATGAACATGCTGCGGCAGAAGGAAGACCCCATGGACTGCGTGCTGAAGATAAACAGCGGCGCCGGCGGCACCGAGAGCCAGGACTGGGCACAGATGCTCATGCGCATGTACATGCGCTGGGCCGAGGCCCACGGCCACAAGGTGACCATCAGCGACCTGCAGGACGGCGACGAGGCGGGCATCAAGAGTGTCACCATGCAGATAGAGGGCGGCGAATATGCCTACGGCTTCCTGAAGAGCGAGAACGGCGTGCACCGGCTGGTGCGCGTGAGCCCGTTCAACGCACAGGGCAAGCGCATGACGTCGTTTGCATCGGTGTTCGTCACACCGCTGGTCGACGACACCATCGAGGTGTATGTGGACCCCGCCAAACTGTCGTGGGACACCTTCCGCTCGAGCGGTGCCGGCGGACAGAACGTGAACAAGGTGGAGTCGGGCGTGAGACTGCGATACTGGTATACCGACCCCGACACGGGCGAGGAGGAGGAGATCCTGATAGAGAATACCGAGACCCGCGACCAGCCCAAGAACAAAGCCAAGGCGCTGCTGCTGCTGAAAAGCCAGCTCTACGATCGGGCAATGAAAAAACGACTCGAAGCGCAGGCTAAGATAGAGGCCGGCAAGAAGAAGATAGAGTGGGGAAGCCAGATACGAAGCTATGTGTTCGACGACAAGCGCGTGAAAGACCACCGCACCAATTACCAGACCAGCGACGTGGAGGGGGTGATGAACGGCAAAATAGACGGTTTCATCAAAGCCTACCTCATGGAGTTCCCTTCGACCGATGAGATGTAGACTGCAGGCTTTAGACTACAGACTTTAGACTACAGACTTTAGGATTTTGACTATAGACTACAGACTATAGACTATAGATTAGTAGGTAACTGATTATTAACCAATAAATCAATGATACGATGAGCAAAAGAAAACAACAAGAGCGCGTGGCCAACGCTAAAATGTCGGCACGCGAGAAGAAAGAAGCCCTGAAGGCAGAGAAAATCGTGAAGTGGATATTCTGGGTGCTGGTGCTCTGCGCCGTGTGCTTCATCGGCTATTCCATTTGGCTCACCATGTAAGACAGCCATGAGCGGAATGGAGATTGAACGCAAGTTCCTGGTGCGTGGCGACGACTACAAGCGGCAGGCTCGGAAGAGCTACCGCATTAAGCAGGGATACATCTGCAGTGGCCATGGCCATACCGTCAGGGTGCGCTTGCGCGACGAACAGGGGTTCCTCACCATCAAGGGGCCTTCCCTTGATGGTGGGCTGAGCCGCTATGAGTTTGAGAAAGAGATCACCGTCGACGAGGCCCAACAGCTGTTCCGGCTGTGCGAGCCGGGCATCATCGACAAGACACGCTATCTGGTGCCCTGTGGGCGGCATACCTTCGAGGTCGACGAGTTCTACGGCGACAACCAGGGGCTGGTCGTGGCCGAGGTGGAGCTATCGGCTCCCGACGAGCCTTTCGAGAAGCCTGCTTTCATCGACCGTGAGGTCACTGGCGACCGCCGCTACTATAACTCCCACCTGCGGCAGATGCCCTACACCCTGTGGGGCTGATCGATTACGTTGTCCTGGGGGGAGTCTATACCGCAACTGTTCAGGACGAACAGTGTGTGAAAAAGCCATTACTGCTTGGCATTCTCGTAAAAAATCACTATCTTTGCCCCAAAATACTGCGCATGCTGATGACAAGACGATACCCGATAGGCATACAGACGTTCTCCCGGATTATTCGCGAGAACATGGTGTATGTAGACAAGACCGACCTGGTGTGGCAGTTGGCACACTATGCCACATTCATATTCCTGAGTCGCCCTCGGCGTTTTGGCAAGTCGCTGCTCACGTCAACGCTTGAGTCTTATTTTAAAGGTGAGCGTGAACTGTTCGAGGGTCTGAAAATCATGGGACTGGAGCAGGAGTGGACCGTTTACCCCACCATCAGGCTTGACCTGAGCAGCGCCCGCCACATGCCGCCCAAGGACGTGAGGCAGGAACTGGAGAACATACTGGCTCCTTATGAGAAGGAATACGGTGAGAATCCGAAAGAGACCACCCCCGGCATGCGGTTGGGTGGAATCATAGACCGTGCCTACGAGCAGACGGGGCGGCAGGTGGCCGTCATCATCGACGAGTATGACTCTCCCCTGCTCGACGTGCTCCACGAGGACGGGCGTCTGGCCGAGATGCGCGAAATCATGCAGGAGTTCTACCAGCGGCTGAAGAAGCAGGAAGCGAAAATCAAGTTCTGCTTTATCACCGGCATTACCAAGTTCTCGCAGCTGAGCATCTTCAGCACCATCAATAATCTGAAGAACATCACGATGCTGCCCCGATTCTCGGCTATCTGCGGCATTACCGAACAAGAGGTGAAAGACGTGTTCCGCGAGGACATCGTGCGGATGGCGGAGAACTACGACTGCACGCCAGAGGAGATGTTCCAGAAGATAAAACTACGCTACGACGGCTACCACTTCGCTTCCCGGTCGGAGGACATCTACAACCCCTACAGCCTTCTCAACGCTTTCTGCGACGACGAGCTACAGAACTACTGGTTCTCCAGCGGCACGCCCACGTTCCTCATCCGCCAGTTGCAGCACTATAAGACCGACATCACCTCGCTCGACCACCTGGAGGTGCCCTCTTCTGCCTTCGACCAGCCCACGGAGAACATGAAGGATGCCCTGCCGCTGCTCTACCAGAGCGGCTACCTCACCATCAAGGACTACGACCGCGAAGGCGAGATTTACACACTGGATATGCCTAACTTAGAAGTACGCATCGGCTATTCCAAGGGGTTGATGCCCACTTATACCGGTCTTGATGACGCTACCGTGCAGTCGGGCTTCGCCCTAAAGTTCTGGCGCGCTCTGAAAAAAGGCGACATCGAGCTGGCCATGCGCGAGATGCAGGCATACATGGCGGGCATTCCCTATGTGGAAGGCTTCAAAAAGAAATTGGAGGAGGCTGCCACGAAGGAGGGTTTTTACGAATACACGCTCTATCTCATCTTCTCGATGCTCAACGTGTATGTGAAGACGCAGGTGAAGTGTGCGGGGGGCAGGGTGGATATGGTGGTATGGATGCCAGACACCACGTATGTCTTCGAGATGAAGGTCAGCGGCACGGCGGCTGAAGCCTTGCCTTACGCTGCGAGCGACAAGCCGGTGGTGAAGGTGGGCGTAAGGTTCGATGCTGAGACGCGCGTGCCGCAGGAATGGGTAGTTGCAACCTCACAAAGGGAGTAAGCCTTTGTGAGGTTGTCAAATTTTTGGGTATTGAAAATATTACTTATAGATGTATTTACGGCCACTTACCGTATCAATAGTTCCGTTGCTGTTCTGTTTTTCCCAACTTTCTGCAACTGTCCGGAAAACCGTGCGGAAGTATTGCAGGAAAATGCCGTCACTGCTTGGCCTTTTCAGGAAAAAACACTATCTTTGCCCCAAAAATACTGTATATGCTGATGACAAGACGATACCCGATAGGCATACAGACGTTCTCGGAGATGATTCGTGAGGGCTATGTATATGTAGACAAGACCGACCTGGTGTGGCAGTTGGCACACTATGCCAAGTATGTATTCCTGAGTCGCCCTCGGCGTTTTGGCAAGTCGCTGCTCACGTCAACTTTGGAGTCTTACTTCAAGGGTGAGCGCGAGCTGTTCGAGGGCCTGAAGATTATGGAACTGGAGCAGGAGTGGACCGTTTACCCCACCATCAGGCTCGACCTGAGCAGCGCCCGACATATGCCGCCGAAGGATGTGAGGCAGGAACTGGAGAACATACTGGCTCCCTACGAAAAGGAATACGGTGAGAATCCGAAAGAGACAACGCCCGGCATGCGGCTGGGTGGAATCATAGACCGTGCCTACGAGCAGACGGGGCGGCAGGTGGCCGTCATCATCGACGAGTATGACTCTCCCCTGCTCGACGTGCTCCACGAGGACGACCGTCTGGCCGAGATGCGCGAAATCATGCAGGAGTTCTACCAGCGGCTGAAGCAGCGCGAGGCGAAAATCAAGTTCTGCTTCATCACCGGTATCACCAAATTTTCGCAGCTGAGCATCTTTTCTAGTATCAACAACCTGGCCAACGTCACGATGCTGCCCCGCTTCTCGGCCATCTGCGGCATTACCGAGCAAGAGGTGAAGGACGTGTTCCGTGAGGACATCGCGCGGATGGCGGAGAACTACGACTGCACGCCAGAAGAGATGTTCAGGAAAATCAAACTGCGCTACGACGGCTACCACTTCGCCTCCCGGTCGGAGGACATCTATAACCCCTTCAGCCTGCTCAACGCCTTCCGCAGCGACGAATTGCAGAACTACTGGTTCAGCACCGGCACGCCCACGTTCCTCATCCGCCAGTTGCAGCACTATAAGACCGACATCACCTCGCTCGACCACCTGGAGGTGCCCTCTTCTGCCTTCGACCAGCCCACGGAGAACATGAAGGATGCCCTGCCGCTGCTCTACCAGAGCGGCTACCTCACCATCAAGGACTACGACCGCGAAGGCGAGATTTACACACTGGATATGCCTAACTTAGAAGTACGCATCGGCTATTCCAAGGGGTTGATGCCCACTTATACCGGTCTTGATGACGCTACCGTGCAGTCGGGCTTCGCCCTAAAGTTCTGGCGCGCTCTGAAAAAAGGCGACATCGAGCTGGCCATGCGCGAGATGCAGGCATACATGGCGGGTATTCCCTACGTGGAGGGCTTCAAGAAGAAATTGGATGAGGCTGCCACGAAGGAGGGCTTCTATGAATATACGCTCTACCTCATCTTCTCGATGCTCAACGTGTATGTGAAGACGCAGGTGAAATGTCAGGGCGGCAGGGTGGACATGGTTGTATGGATGCCCGACACGACCTACGTCTTCGAGATGAAGGTAAGCGGCACGGCGGCTGAAGCCCTGGCGCAGATTGACGAAAAGAGCTACGCCTTGCCTTACGCCACAAGCGACAAGCCGGTGGTGAAGGTCGGCGTAAGGTTCGATGCTGAGACGCGCGTGCCGCAGGAGTGGGTTGTTGCAACATCACAAAGTGTCTAGCTTACATTATTCATGGAGTTTGGGTATGCTACTGTTGCCGCTTCCGTGCCAAGTGTTTTTTGCACATTATCATGCCAATGAGAGCGCCTAGGGTGCAACCCGTGGCGTTGGCGGCCAGGTCGAGCCATTCGCCGGCGCGCGTGGCGGTGCAGTACTCCTGAACGAGCTCTATCGCCCCGCTCATCACGATAGGGGCCAGCCATGCCAGGAGCAGCAGCCGGAGGGCGTCGGGCTTGGCATGGCTGCGCAGGTATTCCCACCAGATGACCGAGCATGTGCCGCCATACATCACGAAGTGCGTCCATTTGTCGAGAAAAGCCACGTTTTCCAGCTCGGGCAGTTTGGGTGGCCTGAACCAGATGGAAAGATACCAGATGGAGGCGATGCACAGGCAGCTAAGTGGATATTTCTTTACAAATTGTAGCAAAAAGGTCATGTTTGTTTCTATTTTTATGCAAAAGTAAGATTTTTTTTATACTTTTGCAAGCGATTAGCGTAAAAATATGTGATATGGCAAATTCAGAACGTGCAAATTTCGGCACCAAGCTGGGCGTGATCCTGGCCACCGCCGGTTCGGCCGTAGGGCTGGGCAACGTGTGGCGCTTTCCCTATATGGCAGGCGAGAACGGCGGCGCGGTGTTCATACTTATCTACCTTTTCTGCGTGCTGCTGCTGGGCATTCCCTGCATGGTCAGCGAGTTCATCGTTGGCCGTCATGCCCATAGCAACACGGCACGCGCCTACCGCAAGCTCTCGGGCGGCACGCCCTGGATGCTCATCGGCTATATGGGCGTGCTCACGGGCTTTCTCATCACGAGCTACTATGCCGTGGTCAGCGGGTGGTGCCTGCAGTATATGTGGGCCTCGCTGATAGGCCATCTGCAGGGCGACCCTGCCTATTTCAACGACTATTTCAAAGCGTTCTCGACCCATCCGGCCAAGCCCATCTTCTGGCTGATGGTTATCATGCTGATGGCCTATCTGATAGTAGAGAACGGCGTGCGCGACGGAATAGAGCGAGCATCGAAGATTTTGATGCCCACGCTCTTCGTGCTGCTGCTCATCATCGTGGTGGCCTCGTGCATGCTGCCCGGTGCCGATGCCGGCGTGGCCTTCCTGTTCAAACCCGACTGGACGATGATCAATGGCAACGTGTTTCTCTCGGCCCTGGGCCAGTCGTTCTATAGCTTGAGCATCGCCATGGGGTGCATCTGCACCTATGCCAGCTACTTCTCGAAGCAAACCAACCTGTCGAAGTCGGCCGTGCAGATAGGCGTCATCGACTCGCTGGTGGCCATTCTTGCCGGGCTGATGATTTTTCCTGCCGCTTTCTCGGTGGGCGTGAGTCCCGACTCGGGTCCCTCGCTCATCTTCATCACGCTGCCCAATGTGTTTCAGCAGGCTTTTGCCTCGGTGCCGGTCATAGGCTACATGGTGTCGCTGCTGTTCTATGCGCTGCTCACGCTGGCCGCCCTCACCTCGCTCATGTCGCTGGTCGAGGTGAGCACCGCCTTCTGCCAGGAAGAGATGCGCATCACGCGCAAGTCGGCCACGCTGCTGGTCGTCTCTGCAGCATCGTTCATCGGGGTGTTCTGCTCGCTGTCGTTGGGCGACCGCGACGCCCTGCAGTTCTTCGGCTTCTCGCTCTTCGATTTGTTCGACTTCGTCACAGGCCAGATCTTCCTTCCCGTGGTAGGCTTCCTCACCTGCATCTTCATCGGTTGGTTTGTGCCTCACAAGATTGTGCGCGAGGAGTTCACCAACTGGGGGACGCTGCGCGTAGGCATCCTCTTCCACGTCTACATCTTCCTGGTGAAGTACGTATGCCCCCTGTGCATCCTCTTCATCTTCCTGCACCAGTTCGGGCTGTTATGACCCCCATGCCACGCAATCGCTATGAAGCAGAGCAGTGCTGATCGGGGCAACTTCGCCTCTCGTCTGGGCATCGTCCTTGCCACGGCCGGTTCGGCCGTAGGCCTGGGCAATGTGTGGCGCTTCCCGTTCACGGCCGGGCAGAACGGCGGCGCGGCCTTCATCTTGATTTATGTGGGCTGCATCTTGCTGCTGGGCATACCCGGCATGGTGAGCGAGTTTATCATTGGCCGCCACTCGCAGACCAATGCCGCCAGGGCCTATGGGCGCATCTCGGGCCGACGGCTGTGGAAGGCCGTGGGCTATCTGGGCATCGTCACCTCGACCATCATCCTGGGTTTCTACGCCGTGGTGGCAGGCTGGATCCTGCAGTTCCTCGTGGCATCGGTGAGCGGACAGCTTTCGGGCGATGCCGATGCCGTGGCCGACTACTTCCGGACCTTCTCCACCCATCCGTGGAAGCCCTGCCTCTGGGCCGTGGCCTTTATCCTGATTACCCATTTCGTGGTGGCGCGCGGCGTGCAGAACGGCATAGAACGGGTGTCGAAGCTGCTCATGCCCCTGCTTTTCGTGCTGCTTATTATCATAGTGGTGGCCTCGTGCTCCTTGCCTGGCGCCATGGCCGGCGTGGAGTTCTTGCTCAAGCCCGACTTCTCGAAGGTGAGCAACACGGTGCTGCTCGATGCCCTGGGGCAGGCCTTCTTCTCGCTCTCGCTCGGCACGGCCTGCCTGTGCACCTATGCCAGCTATTTCTCGAAAGACACCCATCTGCTGCGCTCGGCAGGCGAGATAGCACTGCTCGATACCCTCATCGCCGTGCTGGCGGGACTCATGATTTTTCCGGCTGCCTTCTCCGTGGGCGTGCAACCCGACTCGGGACCCTCGCTCATCTTCATCACCCTTCCCAACGTGTTTCAGCAAGCCTTCTCGTCCATGCCGGTGCTGGGCTATGTCGTCGGCGTGCTGTTCTATGCGCTGCTGTTGTTTGCCGCGCTCACCTCGACCATCTCGATGCACGAGATAGGCACCGCCTTCTTCATCGAAGAGCTGCACCAGCCCCGCGAGAGGGCAGCATGGGTGCTCACCCTGGTGTGCTCGGTGCTGGCCGTGCTCTGTTCGCTCAGCTATGGGGCCGTCGATGGCATCGCCCTCTTCGGCCGTCCGCTCATAGACTTCTGCGACTATCTCACGGCACAGATCATGCTGCCCGTGGGCGCCTTCCTCACGAGCATCTTCGCAGGCTGGTTCGTAGACCGACGGCTGCTGCACGACGAGTTTACCAACCAAGGCACCGTGGCCACGGGCTTCTTCCGTGCCTATAGGTTTGCCGTGCGCTACATTGTGCCGTTGTGCATCCTGCTCATCTTCCTGCATCAGTTTGGAGTGATATGATATGCGGCTGAGCGAGTTTCTATACATGCAGAAGACCGACCGACAAGTGCTGCTGTCGCTGCTTGTCGTGGCGACGGCCGTGTTGGGAATCGTTTATTTCAGTGGCGAGACACCACTGCCCGACGGCGGTGAAGCCGCTTTGCCGGCCGACAGCATGGACACCGCTGCCGTGCCCCCGCGCCAGACGGCACGCCCTTACGAACCCTATCGGCAAGAAGAGCGCAAGCCCGAACGTTTCGCCTTCGACCCCAACACTGCCGACAGCACCCTGCTGCTTCGCCTGGGGCTGCGCCCCTGGCAGGTGCGCAACATCTACAAGTATCGTGCTGCGGGTGGCATCTATCGCACGAAGGAAGACTTTGCCCGCCTGTATGGCCTTACGGCGAAAGAATACCGTGAGCTGGAACCCTATATCCGCATCTCGCCCGACTATCAGCCTGCCTCTGCCCTGCTGCATAAGACAAGAGCCGACGGGCGCGACAGCATGCACCGGCAGCGGTATCCCCAAAAGCTGAGCGAAGGCGAGACGGTAGACCTTGCCACTGCCGACACCGCGGCCCTGCGTCGCGTGCCGGGCGTGGGCAGCTATTTTGCCCGTCGCATCGTGGAGTATGGCGAGCGTCTGGGCGGTTATGTGAGCGTAGACCAGCTAGATGAAATAAAAGGCTTCCCCCAAACGGCGAAAGCCTATATAGCGATAAAAGAAAATGCGGAACCCCGGAAGCTGCAGGTGAACGCCCTTTCGGCCGACGAGCTGCAGCGACACCCCTACCTGAACTACTATCAGGCCCGTGCCATAGCCGACTACCGCCGCCTGCACGGCCCGCTGAAAAGCCTCGACGACCTGCGCCTGCTGCGCGACTTCCCGCCAGAGGCCATCGAGCGGCTGCGGCCCTATGTGGCGTTCTGACGGACGCTGCAGCCACAAAGAGGCGTTCATGCCGCAAGCGGCCTAATCCTCATACATCGCGTCGATTTCCTTCGCGTAGTTCTCGTTGAGCACGCGCCGCTTTATCTTCAGCGTGTTGGTAAGCTCGCCCCTCTCCAGCGAGAAGTGGTGGGGCAGCAGCGTGAAGCGCTTCACCTGCTCATAGTGGGCCAGCTGTTGCTGCAGCGTGTCTATGCGCTCCTGCATCATCTCGTGAATCTGGGCATTCTGGCACAAGTCTTCACGGCTCTCGAAGGCAATGTTATGCTCGCGGGCATACTCCTCGAGAAGCGAGTAGACGGGAATGATGAGTGCCGAGACAAACTTGCGCTGGTCGGCAATGATGGCCAGCTGGTCGATGTATTTGTCGACCAATAGCTTCGACTCAATCATCTGCGGGGCGATGTACTTGCCGTTGGAGGTCTTGTAGAGGTCTTTGATGCGGTCTTTCAAGAACAGCTCCCCATCCTGCATGTATCCCGAGTCGCCCGTGCGGAAGTAACCGTCTTCGGTAAAGGCCTCGCGGGTGATGTCGTCGCGGTTGTAGTAGCCACGGGTGATGGTGGGACCCTTCAGCAGTATCTCGCCTTCGTCGCTGATCTTGATGCTGATGCCCTCGATGGGATGGCCTACGCTGCCCACGGTGAACGGCTTGCCAAGATGGTCGCAGCTGACGGTGGCCAGCGACTCGGTGAGGCCATAGCCCACCACCATATTGATACCGATGGAGTGGACGAACTCTTCCACATGGCTCGACACCGTGGCACCGGCCGTGGGGAAGAAGTGGGCATTTTCCAATCCAAGCTCCTTGCGCACCAGGGAGAACACGGTGTTGTTGAGCATCTCATACTCCAGGTGCAGGGTCAGCGGCGGCTTCTTGCCGTTGGCCAGATACTCAATGTTGTGCTTGCGGCCCACGGCCAGCGCATGGCGGAACAGCTTGCGCTGAACGGCACCACTGTTCTCTATCTTCTCCTGCACGCCCATGTAAACCTTCTCCCAAAAGCGGGGTACGGCACTCATGCAGGTGGGATGGGTCTCGCGCATGGACTGCTGCACCTCCAGGGGGTGGGTGTTCACAATCAGGCGTGCCCCCTTGGTGATGCACAGAATCTTCCATCCCTTCTCGAAGATGTGGGTGAAAGGCAGGAAGTTCATCACGCGGTCGTTCTCGTCGACGGGCACGCATTTGGCGTTGGCCTCAAAAGCCGCATGATACTGCCCGTGGGTGAGGATGACGCCCTTCGAGTCGCCCGTGGTGCCGCTGGTATACAGAATGTTGGCAATGTCGTCTGGCGTGGCCTGCTGCTGCAGGCTCTCTACCTCGCTCTGCCGGGGCAGCCCCTCGCCCAGCTTCAGGAAGTCGTCGAAGTGCATCACGGTGGGGTCGTCTTCAGGCAGGCTTACTGCCGGGTCGAACACAATGATGCGCTCCAGCGTCTTGCACATGTGGAATACGCGCCGTGCCTTGTCGTACTGCTCTTGCTCGCCTACGAAAAGGAAGCGTATCTTAGCATCGCTCACCATGAACTGTATCTGCTGTTCGGAGCTGGTGGCATAGAACGGGATAGTCACCGCACGCACGCCCCAGGCACCGAAGTCGCAGAACAGATACTGAACGGTGTTTTGCGAAAACACGCCCAGGTTCTCCTGCACCTTCACGCCCATGTTGAGCATGGCGTTCGACACCAGCTTCACCTTCTGCGAAAACTCGTTCCAAGAATACGATTTCCATTCACTCCCTCCGAAATCTTTGTAGATGAGAGCCTCACGGTCGCCCAACTGGGCGGCTACATCATGCACGAGGCGCGACATGTGGCTATTTATTTGCTGCATAGCTTCACCTTTTTTATTAATAATGTATTGCAAAAGTATGGAAAAATAGCGAGACTGCCAAACTTTTCAAAATAAAATTAGTAACTTTGCCCCAATTATGAACGCAAAGCAATATATAGATGATGCCGTGCAGCTGTTGCAGCGCCTTATCGCAACGCCACGGGTGAGCCGCGACGAAACCCTCGCGGCCGATGTTCTGTTTAGCCAGATGGACCAATGGGGGCTATGCCCCAAGCGTGAAGGCAACAATGTGTGGGCCGTGGCTCCTGGCTTCGACGACAAGCGCCCCACGCTGCTGCTCAATGCCCATATCGACACGGTGAAGCCCGTGGCCACCTGGACCCGGCAGCCCTTCCAACCCACGGTCGAGGGCGACCGCCTCTATGGCCTGGGAGCCAACGACTGCGGCGGAGGCCTGGTGGCACTGCTGCAGGTCTTCCGCATGGTGTGCGCCAGTCCGCTCTCGTCCTGCAATCTTGTCTATCTCGCCTCTTGCGAGGAAGAGGTGTCGGGCAGCAACGGCATCGTGCGTGCCCTGCCCCTGCTGCCACCTGTCGACGTGGCCATCGTGGGCGAACCCACCGGCATGCAGCCCGCCATAGCCGAAAAGGGGCTGATGGTCATCGACGGCTATGCCCAGGGCGTCAGCGGTCATGCTGCCCGTGAGGAGGGCGTCAATGCCATCTACCTGGCCCTCGACGATCTGCTGTGGCTGCGCGACTACCGTTTCGAGAAGCTAAGCCCGCTGCTGGGCCCCACAAAAATGCAGGTCACCGTGGTAGAGGCCGGCACGCAGCACAACGTGGTGCCCGACAGGCTGCACTTCGTCGTCGACGTGCGCACCAACGAGTACTACGCCAACGAGCAGGTGTACCAGTTCCTGTGCCAGCACATGAAGCACTGCCGCCTCGAAGCCCGCTCCTTCCGGCTGCACTCTTCCTGCATCGACGAGAACCATCCCTTGATAAGACGATGCGTAGAGATGGGGCTTACGCCTTTCGGCTCGCCCACCTTGAGCGACCAGGCGCTCATGCCCTTCCCCTCGTTCAAGCTCGGCCCCGGGCAGAGCAGCCGCAGCCATTCTGCCGACGAGTACATCTGCCTGAGCGAAATAGCCGATGCCGTGCAGAAGTATGAAGCACTGCTGACAATTCTTCGATGAAAAAGGCTTGCTTTTCGCCAATTATTTGTACTTTTGCATGCAGAAATAAAAAAAAGAACGAAAATATGGATGTTAAGAACCTCTACAAGCTCTACGAGCAGCACCCTTGCATCACTACCGACAGCCGAGACTGCCCGGCGGGCAGCATCTTCCTTGCATTGAAGGGCGACACGTTTAATGGCAATCAGTTTGCGCTTCAGGCTTTGGAGAAAGGCTGTGCATACGCCATCGTCGATGAAGACGTCGACGCGCACGACGACCGGCTGATCAGGGTGGACGACTGCCTGCAGACATTTAAGGACTTGGCGCGCGAGCATCGCCGCCGATTCAGCATTCCCGTAATCGGCATTACCGGCACCAACGGCAAGACCACCACCAAGGAGCTGGTGCGTGCCGTGCTGGCCGAGAAGTTCAACGTGCTGGCCACCGAGGGCAACTTCAACAACGACGTAGGCGTGCCCAAGACGCTCTTCCGCCTGAACAGCGAGCACGAGATAGCCATCGTGGAGATGGGGGCCAGCCACCCCGGCGACATCAAGACGCTGGCCGAGACCGCCGAGCCTACCTGCGGCCTGATCACCAATGTGGGGCGTGCCCACCTGCAGGGCTTCGGCTCGTTCGAAGGCGTGGTGAAGACGAAGACCGAGCTATACGACTTCCTGCGCACCCGGAAGGACGGGCTCATCTTCCTCGATGCCGACAATGAGTACCTGGTAGACCAGATAGAAGACGACGACAGCCTGTGGATAACGCCCTATAGCACCGACCCCGAGAAGCAGTACCAGTGCATATCGGGCGAGGTGATAGAGTGCTCGCCGTTCCTGAAGTTCCGCTGGCGCGAGCCGCTGGCCACGCTCGAGGAGGAAGGGCGTTCCACGAAGTGGCACAAGGTGCAGACCCACCTCATCGGGGCCTACAACATCGACAATCTGCTCGCCGCCATCGCCGTAGGCATCAACTTTGGCGTAGACCGGAAGAAGATATGCCATGCGCTGGAGACCTATCAGCCCACCAACAACCGTTCGCAGCTGGTAGAGACCCCGCACAACCGCCTGATCGTAGACGCCTATAACGCCAACCCTTCGAGCATGATGGCTGCACTCGAGAACTTCCAGCAGGTGAAGGCCGAACGCAAAATGGTGATCTTGGGCGATATGCGCGAGCTGGGAGAGGCCAGCGCCGAGGAGCACCAGAAGATAGCCGACTTCCTGGGCCTGATGAATCTTGATGAGGTGTGGCTCGTGGGCCAGCAGTTTGGCCAGACCGACTGCCCCTACCGCCGCTTCGACGATGTGGAACAGGTGAAGCAGGCCATTGCCCAGTCGCAGCCGCAGGGCTACACCATCCTGGTGAAGGGCTCCAACGGCATGAAGCTGTTCCAACTGCCACAACTGCTGTAATCGTTAGCGAATGAGGAAAACCGTTGCCTTTCTGCTTCTCGCGGTGCTGTGGCTTGCCGCTTGCTCGCGGCAAACGGGCACAGCATTGATGCCTCAGGGAAATGCCACCTACTATTGGCGGACGACGTTTGCCCTCGATTCCGCAGAGAAAGATTTCCTGCGCCGCTACCACATCGGGCGCATCTATTGCCGCTATTTCGATGTGGTGCCGTCGGCCTCGCCGGCCATTGCCGAAGGTCAAGCCCCCGTCGGGTCACAGCCCGTGCCCAATGCCACCATAGCTTTTCAGGAGCCTTTTCCCGAGGGCGTAGAAGTGGTGCCCACCGTCTTCGTGCTCGAGCAGTGCATGCGCCCCTATCCCGACAGCCTTGCCCGGCGCATCGTGCGCCGCATCGTGCAGATGAACGAAACGCACGACATTGCCAATGTAGGCGAGATACAGATAGACTGCGACTATACCGTGCGCAGCCGCGACAATTACTACCGCTTCTTGCGCGAAGTGCGTTCGGAGGCACGCGCCCATGGCCTGACGCTGAGCACCACCATACGCCTGCACCAGTTGGCGATGCCTGCCCCGCCGGCCGACTACGGGGTGCTGATGCTCTACAACACAGGGGCACCCGATAATTTTGCCGAGCGAAACCCTATCCTCGACATTCGCGACGTGCAGCCTTATGTCAGGCATCTTAAAGGCTTTCCGCTGCCGCTGGCAGCCGCCTATCCCGTGTTCTTGTGGCAGCGCACGCTCCATGGCGTCAACATCGACCATGTGGCCCCCGTCAGCGAGATCTTGCGCACCAAGCAGGCCGTGGAGAAGCAGCGCGACGACCTGCGACGGCTTATACTGACCTATCATTTAGACAATGAAAACATAAAACGCTATACAAACGAAGAATATGAAGAGATTTATCGTCATTAGCATGCTCGCCGCCATCGTGGCCCATGCTTTTGGTTGCGCCATACCCGGCACACACAATTATTATCTGTTCAGCGTGGTGGCACCGGCGTCGTTGAACGACAGCATCGCCCAGCGGCTGGACGATAACTGGAAAGCCTATAGCGACGGACAGGTGGACGGCTATGATGCCGACCGCCTGCGCTCCGTGGCCCGGAAGAAGAACGACCAGCTGATGCTGGGTTACATAGACCAGCTGGAGAAGTATCTGGAGGTGGCCCGCAAGGCCGAGAGCGATGCCTGGGACTATCCCTCGAAGCGGGAGCTGGCCCGTAGGCAGAAGGTGCTGCAGGGCGTAAGGCAGTATGCCCTGTCGAAGACCAAGAGCCGGCTGCGCTCGCAGCATGCTTTGCTCTACATGCGCTGCAACATGCGCCTGGGCCTGCATGCGGCCAACGTAGCCTTCTGGGAGCAGACCGCCCAGGGCTTCATTCGCTCGGTGTATCGCGACATGATGCGCAACATCTATGCCGGCGCACTACTGAAGGCCGGACGCGACGACGAGGCTACGCAGATATTCGTGGAGCAAGGCGACGTGCAGAGCCTCTATACCTATTATTATAAGAAGCGCTCGTTCGAGAGTATCCAGGCCGAGTATGAGCACAACCCGAACTCGCCGGCGTTGCCCTTTTTGCTGCAAGACTTTGCCAACAACGCACAGGAGGCCATCGATACGCAAGACGATTCCGACATCAACTTCCCCGGCAAGCTCTTCATACGCGACATAGAAAAGGCCGAGGCCATGAAGATGTGCGCCCTGGCAGACCGCGTCTGCAGCGAGGGGAAAAGCAGCAACCCCGCCCTGTGGAAGTCGGCCGAAGCCTGGCTGCAGTTCCTTTTCGGCGACCGCAGGAAGGCTCATAAAAGCATAGAACAGGCTATGGAGATGGAGGGCCTGCCCCGTATCAAGGACAATGCCCGCGTGCTCCGCCTCTTCATTGCTGCCAGCACCGAGACCGACATCGACCGGCTGGGGCGCATGCTGCCCGCCGAACTGTCGTGGCTGGAGGAGAAAGCCGACGAAGAGCGGGGGCAAGACACCTTCTACTACAACCACTACACCCAGGTGTTCGACCGTTTGGTGCATCAGGCACTGGTGCCTCGCTACGACAAGACGGACCGACACGACCAGGCCACGGCCTTCCTCTGTGCCTACGACGAGATGAGGAAGATGTTCTATAGGAAACAGGAAAAGCGCACCTCCCGCATTGCCTACGGCTGGAACCCTGACTATGGCGACGAATCCTTCCACCGTATCGACACCATACCTGTGGAACAGCTGGAAACCTACTTCACCTTCACCCAGCAGAAACCTAAGACGGCGCTGGACCAGTGGCTCTCTGCCCATATCTACCACGATGCCGAGTTCCTGCACGAGGTGCTGGGCACGAAGTATCTGCGCCTGGCCCGATGGGCTGAGGCTGAGCGGCATCTTGCCAAGGTGAGCGTAGATTTTGTAAATGCCATGAACATAGCGCCCTTCATGGCACAGCGCAGCTATAAGGTGGAGCCATGGCTGAAACGGCAGCGTATAAAGGAGTCGATGCAGATGCCCGGGGCCGCCAAGACGAAGACGAGCCAGAAACTCGACTTCGTGCGCGAAATGGCTGCGCTGGAGCAGGGCTTCGGCGCCATGGAGCCCGATGCCAAGGCGATGCGGGCCTACGACCTGGCCGTGCGCTACGCACAGGCCAGCTATGCCGGCGATGCCTGGTACCTCACCCGTTATGGCAAGAGCTGCTACGACGACCCCCGGCCCGACGAGACAGACATGGTGGAGAAGGCCGCCGGGCTGCTGCAGACGGCCTATTCCCTCGACCGTTTCGACATGCGCGAGAAAGTGCTCTTTGCACAGGCCTACCTGCCCCGCGACCACTGGTTCACCGAGGAATGGGACGACAAGAAAGGCGACTTCGTCGTGGTGCTGCAGCCAGAGAGCAAGCAGTTCAAGGCGCTGAAGGCACTGGCCGACTTCGAAAGGCAGCATGCCTCGCAAACCAGTCAGTATGTGTCGCGTTGCGACGTGCTGAAAAAATTTATCCGTCAAAATCAGTAAAAAACTATGAAGATGTTCAGAACGATCATGGCTCTCGCAATAGCCACGGCCATTGCAGCGTGCAACAGTCAGAAGGAAACAAAAATGCCTGACCCTACCCCGGAAAAAAACGTGCCCATCGTCTTTCAGGCCGACTCGGCCTATCGCTTCTGCGAACAGCAGTGCAGCTTCGGACCCCGTATCATGAATAGCGAGGCCCACGAGCAGTGTGGGCGGTGGATAGCCGGCCAGTTCGGCAGTTACGGCCTGAAGATCGTCGAGCAGAAGGCCAACCTCACCGGCTACGACGGCACCACGCTGCGCAGTACCAACATCATTGCCCAGTATAGGCCGGAACAGAAGGAGCGCATCCTTATCTGTGCTCACTGGGACAGCCGCCCATGGGCCGATAACGATCCCGACGA
Source organism: uncultured Prevotellaceae bacterium (assembly GCA_946406555.1). Taxonomy (GTDB): domain Bacteria; phylum Bacteroidota; class Bacteroidia; order Bacteroidales; family Bacteroidaceae; genus Prevotella. The sequence goes on from CAMJLB010000043.1 coordinate 18,409, forward strand.
GAAAAACTGGCACCAGCCGGTGATGGCTGCCAACGATGGCGCCAGCGGCGTGGCCGTGATGCTCGAGCTGGCACGCCTGCTGGCCGCATCGGCCGCCGACTCGCAGCTGCCGTCGCCAGAGGTGGGCATCGACTTCATTTGCTTCGATGCCGAAGACTGGGGCACCCCACAGTGGAGCGACCAGCCCGACGACAGCGACTCATGGGCCCTGGGCGCACAATACTGGGCCAGCCACCCCCATGCCGAAGGCTACACGGCACGCTATGGCATCCTGCTCGACATGGTGGGGGGGCAGGGAGCCCGCTTCTATCGTGAAGGCTTCTCGCACCGCTATGCCAAGCAGGTGCTCAACAATGTATGGCAGGCGGCACAAACGGCTGGATACAGCAGCTACTTCCTGCAGCAAGACGGCGGCACCATCACCGACGACCATGTGCCGGTGAACATGGTGGCGGGCATTCCCTGTATCGACATCATACCCTATTACCCCGACTGCGAGGCCAGTTCGTTCGGCCCTACCTGGCATACGCTCAACGACGATATGCAGCACATTGACCCCTACACGCTGAAGGCGGTGGGCCAGACGCTCCTGCAGGTCATTTTTACCGAAAAAAAGTGAAATGATAGTCTCGAAGCAAAAAAAGCGGCGCTCATGGTGCCGCTTTTAATGTTTTTTTCGTAATTTTGCAGCCTGAAATACAAAACATCGACAGGACAACTCACTATGGGCGGCTTTTTTGGAACCATTTCAACCAAGGATTGCGTAAACGATTTGTTTTACGGAACCGACTACAACTCACATTTAGGCACAAAGCGTGCAGGTATGGTAACATTTGATGCTGAGAAAGGCTTCAACCGCAGCATCCACTCGCTGGAACGCGACTATTTTCGCTCCCGATTCGAAGACGAACTCGATAGCTTTCATGGTCATCAGGGACTGGGCGTCATCAGCGATACCGACCCGCAGCCCATCATCGTGAACTCGCATCTGGGGCGCTATGCCGTGGTGACGGTGGCAAAAATCAACAATCTGCGCGAGATTGCCGACGAGCTGCTGTCGCAGCGCATGCACCTGAGCGAGATGTCGGCCAACAACATCAACCAGTCGGAGCTGGTGGCACTGCTCATCAACATGGGCAACACGTTTGTCGACGGCATCAATCTTGTCTACCAGAAGATTAAAGGGTCGTGCTCTATGCTCATCCTGACCGAAGACGGCATTATCGCGGCCCGCGACTTCCTGGGGCGCACACCCATCGTCATAGGCCATAAAGAGGAAAGCTGCGTCTTGCCCGACGGAACCGAGAAGCATGTCGAGGCTTATGCCGTGAGCAGCGAGAGCACCAGTTTCCCCAACCTTGGCTTTTCGCTCTTGCGCGATGTCGGCCCGGGCGAGATCGTGCGCCTGCATGCCGATGGCATGGAGGTGCTTCAGCCGGCATTCAAACATTGCCAGATATGCTCTTTCCTGTGGGTATATTATGGCTTCCCGGCCTCATGCTACGAAGGCATCAACACCGAGGCCACACGCGAGAAGAATGGCAAGATGATGGGCGAGAAAGACAACCTGGAAGCCGACCTCGTATGCGGCATTCCCGACAGTGGCGTGGGAATGGCGCTGGGCTATGCCGAAGGGTCGGGCATTCCTTATAAGCGGGCCGTGCTGAAGTATACGCCCACGTGGCCACGCTCCTTCACGCCCGGCAATCAGAGCCGCCGCGACCTGGTGGCAAAGATGAAGCTCATTCCCAACGAGGCGCTGCTTCGTGGGCAGCGGGTGGTGTTCTGCGACGACTCTATCGTGCGTGGCACCCAGTTGCGCGACAATGTGAAGGAGTTTTTTGCCAATGGTGCCAAGGAGGTGCACGTGCGCATATCCTGTCCGCCGTTGGTCTATGGCTGTCCCTTCATTGGCTTCACGGCATCGAAGAGCGACCTCGAGCTCATCTCGCGGCGCATCATCAAGGATTTTGAGGGCGACGACAAGGCCAAGCTCGACCTCTATGCCACGACCGACTCGCCTGAATATCGGCGCATGGTCGACGAGATAGCGCGCCGCTTGGGGCTCACCTCGCTGAAGTTTGCCACCATTGAAGACCTTGTCGCTTCCATCGGCTTGCCCAAGTCGCGGGTATGCACCCACTGCTTCGATGGCTCCAGCTACGACCAGCAGCCTGGCGACGGGGAGTTCTTCGGATAAGAGACGGATAGCTTGGGCGATTCATACCGCGAAGCGGCCTTACAAAAACAAGGAGAAAGTTTTATGCTAAAAGCGCCACCGTGCCTGCAGGTCCAGGTCGGTGGTGCTTTTCCCTTCTATTTGCTGCAGCCCCGAGCCGATGACGTCGCGGTCGAAGTATCGGGTGTGGCCCAGACGGGCGTGCAGCTGTAGCCGCTGCCCTATGCTGGCACGGCCTGAAAACACCAGGCGCATGCCTTTGCCGTAGAAGCTGGGGAAAGAGAATTCGCCCGGCAGCGGACTCTCGAAGGCATAGATGCGGCTGCTGTATGAGTCGGTGTCGAAGTAGGCCGCCGTCAGTCCCAGCATCCACCACTGTTGTTTCCATGTCAGGTTCTCGCTAATCATCCACCCCTTCTCTATGTCGTTGTCGGCAGTGCGCACCCCGTCCCATCGCGTGGTGCTGGCCCAGTGCTCGTCTGGCTTATAGCCCAACGTCAGCCTCGCCCTGTGCTCGTTGTGCCGGCGCAGGGCTGTCTTCTTCTCGTTGTCTTGCTGGCGGAGCCTTGCGCGGTAGCGGCCTTTCAGCGTCCACGCTTTCCGCTGGTAGGCCACCTCGGCCAGGTAGTCTTGTGCCCAAGACGATTGCGACACGCGGTAGCGTGCCCAGGGGAAGTAGGCCACGTCGGCATATCCGCTCAGGCTCAGGCCATAGAGCGGCTGCCAGGTGCCGCCCAGGTAGAAGCCGCTCTCGTTTTGCACGTGGCCGCCCTCGCTGAAGGCGTGTCCGTGCAGGGTGGTGTAGCGGTAGCCGTAGAACCGCTGCAAGGCCACCAGGCTGAGCTGGCCCGATGGCTGATAGCTCAGCGCGTTGAGCGTGGCCATGCCGCCATGGCCGTCGATGGCCGTCTCGCCGTTCAGCGACAGGCGGTAGCGGGTGTAGCCATAGTTCAGGCTTACGTTCACGAAGTTGCGCCCTTGGGCATAGTGGCGGCGGTAGAGGGTCTTGGTGTTGGGCGACAGGCGGCGGTCCAGGTGCGTGAAGGTTCCGTTCACCCCGGCATGCAGGCCGCCGCCCTGGTAGCCCAGGCTGAAGCCCGCCGCCGTCTGGTGGGCATTGTGCTTCTTTTCCATCTCGGTGGGCGTGCGGTGGTAACCGTTGGTCACGATGGTGGCTATGCTCCCGTCGTCGCCCAGCGTGGCGTCGACGGGCCGGTACGAGCCAAAGAGCGTCAGCTGCAGCGGTCGGCCGAGGCGCAGCGTGGCCGCCGCTCCCTGGAAGTAGTCGGCCACCGAGCGCGAGGCATGTGGACGCAGGCTGTGCTGCCGTCGCCCCAGATTTTGCAGCGTGGCCAGCTTGCCCAGCGCGAAACTGTTGTTGAGCACCAGTCCCAGTCCGGTCGACAGCTTGTATTTTCCCACCACCAGGTTGTCTATCGTCTTCCACTTTCTTATCTGCGCATAGTAGCTGTAGGCATCGTAGCCCCAGCCGTTTCCCCCTTTGAAGAAAGGTTCGCCGGCATCCTGTGCCCCCACGAGTCCGGCGCGCACGTAGTCGCCGTAGCCGAACTCGTAGTGCAGCCAGTGGCGGTAGCGGTAGCCCAGATAGCCGTTGCGGTCGCCCTTCCGCTCATAGAAAGGCACGCGTGCCGCCACGGTCAGTTTGTGTCGGCCGTAGCGGCCTATGGTGGCCAGACGGGGGAAGTGGTGGGTTGAGTCTGGTGCTTCGCCCGCCACGACGAAGTAGGGCAGCAGTTGCAGTTGGCGGTAGTCCATGGAGCGAATCATGCGCAGTTCGCCCAGCGAGCGCAGGGGACCGTAGCGTTGCCGGTATGCCACGATGTCCATCACCTGCTGTGCCGAAAGGAAGGGCAGCTGCTCCAGATCTTCCCGGTCGCAGCGGTTCAGGTCTATGGGGTGTTCGGCCAGCTGTTGCAGCAACTCGTAGGTGTCTTCGTCGGTCAGGTCTTCATCGTCGGTCTGCTCGTCCAGTTCACGCCATGTGTTCTCCCAGTCATCGTCGGTCTGGGCCTGCATGCCTACAGCCAGCACGCAGCACCACGCCAGTAGCAACAACCTATGAGTCATCTTTTCCTTTTTTCTGTATGAATAAAGTGGTTGCAAAAGTACGAAATTCATTCGACATTGGGCTGGAGCGAGGTAGATATTTCAGCGAATGTTTAGTTAAATTTGTGTTAAATCGCCGTCGAAACCATTGCGGGTTGTAAAAAATCTTTTATATTTGCAATATCAAAATAATATCACTTTAAAATCTAAATGAGTTATGGAAAGAAAAGAGTTTGAATTCAACGGAACCGTGCTGAATGGCTTCCTGATGCTGTTTGTGACGTTGGCTCTGACGGTGGTGAGCATCGTGGGTGCCATTTATGGAATCGTGTTGCTCTCTGAAGAAGACGGCAGTGGTGTCCGGGGCGGCTTGCTGCTCGGCGGCGGTGCCCTGCTGCTGGTGACGAGCATCGTCATGATGTGCAGCTTCCTGATGCTGGAGCCCAACGAGGCGCGCGTCATCACCTGGTTTGGCAAGTATGCCGGCACGTTCACCCAGACGGGCTACTACTGGATCAACCCCTTCTACTCGACGAAGAAACTGTCGCTGCGAGCCCGCAACCTCGATGCCGAACCCATCAAGGTGAACGACAAGGTGGGCAACCCCGTGATGATAGGCTTGGTGCTGGTGTGGCGGCTGAAGGATACCTATAAGGCTATCTTCGAGGTAGACTCGCAGACCATGGCCTCGACGGCCCAGGGGCAGATAGGCACCGACGTGAAGAGCCTGATGAAGGCGCTGGAGGGCTTCGTCAAGGTGCAGAGCGACGCTGCCCTGCGCCAGGTGGCCGGACAGTATGCCTACGACGACCAGGACGACAAGACCAGCGAACTGACACTGCGCGACGGCGGCGAAGAGATAAACGAGCAACTGGAAGAGAAGCTCACCGAACGCCTGTCGATGGCTGGCATCGAGGTGGTTGAGGCACGCATCAACTACCTGGCCTACGCACCAGAGATTGCTGCGGTGATGCTGCGCCGGCAGCAGGCGTCGGCCATCATCACCGCCCGGGAGAAGATTGTGGAGGGGGCCGTCTCGATGGTGAAGATGGCGCTCGACAAACTCTCGTCGGAGAACATCGTGGAACTCGACGACGACAAAAAGGCTGCCATGGTGAGCAACCTGCTCGTGGTGCTCTGTGGCGACGACTCGGCACAGCCCGTGGTGAACACCGGCACACTGAATCATTGACAAATGAACGAAGAGAGACATAATATCTTTTTAAAAGACATAATAACATAAGAACAGGATTCTTTTTTAAAGACATAATAACATAATAACAGAATTTTTTTAAAGACATAATAACATAATAACAGAATTCTTTTTAAAGACATAATAACATAATAACAGACAGAATAATGATGGGAAGATATAATAACATAATAACAGACAGAGTTTCACAGAGCGTCTTATTTGTTATTCTTTCTTTGCGAAAGAAAGTATGTTCTTATGTTATTCTGTCTTTTAAAAAAGGTATTCTGTCTTTGCGAAAAGAATTATGTTCTTATGTTATTCTGTCTTTTAAAAAGAGTATTCTGTCTTTGCGAAAAGAATTATGTTCTTATGTTATTCTGTCTTT
>CAMJLB010000044.1 GCA_946406555.1 uncultured Prevotellaceae bacterium
CAAAGAAATGAACTTTTTTTTTCTTATAAATAAATAATTAACTAAATTTGCCCGCAAAATGGGAACATTGTACATTGTACCGACTCCAGTCGGGAATATGGAAGACATGACATTCCGCGCCATCCGTATATTAAAAGAGGTGGATGTGGTTTTGGCTGAAGATACCCGCACTTCGGGTATCCTCTTAAATCATTTTGACATAAAGAACCACTTACTTTCTCACCACAAATTCAATGAGCACGGCACCAGTGCCGCAATCGTAGAGCGTCTGCAAGCAGGCCAGAACGTTGCCCTGATAAGCGACGCAGGCACTCCAGGCATCAGCGACCCCGGCTTTTTCTTAGTGCGCGAAGCTGTGCGTGCAGGAATCGAAGTGCAGACGCTCCCTGGAGCCACAGCGTTTGTGCCGGCACTGGTAAGCAGCGCACTGCCTTGCGACCGCTTTGCCTTCGAAGGTTTTCTCCCTCAGAAGAAAGGGAGGCAGACTAAGCTACAGGCACTAAAAGACGAGGAACGGACGATGATTTTCTATGAGTCGCCATACAGACTGGTGAAGACCCTCCAGCAGTTTGCTGAAGTCTTTGGCCCTGAGCGGCGCGTGAGTGTATGCCGTGAGATATCGAAGATTCACGAAGAAAGCGTGCGCGGCACACTAGCCGAGGTAGCCTCCCACTTCCAAGAACACGAGCCTAAGGGCGAAATCGTCATCGTGGTGGCTGGCGCCGATACGAAAGAAACGAAAGAAACAAAACAAAAAAAGGAAAAAATATGAAGAAACTATTTTTACTGGCATTTGCAATGCTATCGCTTGTGGCCTGTGAACAGTCCAATAAGCAGCAAGATGCCCTGCTGGCTCAGCAGCGCGATTCGCTCAACCAGATTATTGCCCAGAAGGACAATGAGATCAACGACGTGATGGGTACCCTCAACGACATCGAGGAAGGTTTCCGCGAGATTACCGAGGCCCAGGGCCGTGTGGCGCTTGCCAAACGTGGCGAGGGTGCCAGCTCGGCAGCACGCATCAAGGAGAACATGGAGTTTATTCAGACTACCATGAAACAGAACCGGGAGCTCATCAACAAGCTGCGCCAGCAGCTGCGCGAGAGCACCATCAAAGGCGACCAACTGAAGCGCACCATCGAGAACCTGACAGCCCAGCTGGAAGAGAAAGATGCACAGTTGCGCGAATTGCGTGCCGAGCTGGAGGCCAAAGAGATACATATAGCTGAGCTGGACGAAACCATTGCCGGCCTGAGCGAAGACGTGACCACCCTGAAAGAGGAAACCACACAGAAGACCGAGACCATCCAGACACAAGACAAGCAACTGAACACGGCATGGTTTGTGTTTGGCACCAAGAAGGAACTGAAGGAGCAAAACATCTTGAAAGACGGGCAGGTGCTACGCGACAATTTCAACAAAGAGTATTTCACGAAAATAGACATCCGTGTCGACAAGGAGATTAAGCTGTATTCGCGCGATGCACGTCTGCTTACCGATCATCCTGCCAGCTCCTATACCCTGCAGCGCGATGCCAACAAACAGTATGTGCTGCGCATCACCAACCCAGAACAGTTCTGGAGCACCAGCAAATATCTTGTGGTGCTGGTGAAGTAAGGCAACAGCTCACATATTTTCACGGAACTTTCGCAAGGGTAGGAACAGTTCGTCGAACAAAAAGAACAGACGAATTATTACCACTCTTGCGAAAGTCTTTTTACGACATCGCATTAATGGAAAGTGCATAAAGATACAAAAAGGCAAATGTTGCAAAATGTCGTTTTTCGCCACTTTGTAATATCAATTTTACAAATGTATCAGTTCGAAAAACAGCAAATTGCAGTTTGACGATGCAAAAAAAAGCACTTTTTTTCCATTTTATTTGGATATGGATGAAATTTTATGTAATTTTGCAAGCTAAAATAAAAAGATTTAAAAAAATTCATGAAATCAAGCGTATTTATGCAGAAAAGAGTTACGATGCTTTTGGTCGGTTTGCTCTTGTCGCTTAGTTTTGCGTTCGCTCAAAACGTGAAAGTGACGGGCACCGTCCTTGAAGACTCTGGCGATCCCTGTATCGGTGCCACCGTTATGATTCAAGGCACTAAGCAGGGTACTAAGACCGATATGGACGGTCGGTTTACCATCAACGTCCCGTCGGGCAAGAAATTAGTAATCAGCTACATTGGCATGGTGTCACAGACTGTAAAGCCCCAGAACGGCATGACGGTCAAGCTAAAGACCGATGCGCGTATGGTAGACGAGGTTGTGGTAACAGGTATTCAGAAGATGGACAAGCGTCTCTTCTCGGGTGCCACCACGAAGATTGATGCCGAAGACACGAAACTCGACGGCGTAGCCGACGTGACCCGTGCCCTGGAAGGCCGTGCCGCAGGCGTGTCGGTGCAGAACGTGTCGAGCACCTTCGGTACCGCTCCTAAGATTCGCGTGCGTGGTGCTACTTCTATCTATGGTAGCAGTAGCCCTTTGTGGGTGGTCGATGGCGTGATTATGGAGGATGCCGTCAATGTGAGTGCCGACGACCTTTCGTCGGGCGATGCCGTGACGCTCATCTCGAACGCCATTGCTGGCCTGAATGCTGATGATATCGAGTCATTCCAAGTGCTGAAAGACGGTAGCGCCACCTCTATATATGGTGCGCGCGCTATGGCCGGCGTGGTAGTCATCACCACCAAAAAGGGCCGTGTTGGTCACAGCAGCATCAACTATACCGGCGAGTTTACCTATCGTCTGAAGCCCTCTTACAACGAGTACAACATCTGTAACTCGCAGGAGCAGATGGGCATCTACAAGGAAATGGCCGCAAAGGGCTGGCTAGAATTCTCGTCGCTGGCAAACAGTTCCACCTCGGGCCTGTATGGCAAGATGTATCAAGAGATAAAGCGATACAACGAGACTACCGGACAGTTTGGCCTCCCCTATACCGATGCTGCCATGAACGCCTACCTGCAGCAGGCAGAGTTCCGCAATACCGACTGGTTCGACCTGCTGTTCAACAATAATGTGATGCAGACCCACTCGGTGAGCATCTCAAGCGGTACCGAGCGTGCCAACCTCTATGCCTCACTCTCAGCCTTGTACGACCCAGGGTGGACAAAGGACTCGAAGGTGGAGCGCTACACAGCCAATGTGAATGCATCGTTCAACCTCTCGAAAAAGGTCACCCTCACCCTGCGCACCAATGGCAGCTACCGCAACCAGGACGCCCCTGGCACGCTGAGCCGACAGGTAGACCCCGTGAGCGGTGCAGTAAACCGTTCGTTCGACATCAACCCCTTCAGCTACGCTATGAATACATCGCGCACGCTGGATCCCAACCAGACCTACACGCGTAACTACGCTCCGTTCAACATCTTCAGCGAGCTCGACAACAACTATATGAACATTCAGACCATGGATCTGAAGTTCCAGGGCGAGTTGAGCGTGAAGCCCATACAGGGTCTGGAAATCAACCTGTTAGGAAGTTACCGCATGTATAAGGCCATGCGCGACACCTACGTGCTGAACAACTCAAACCGTGCCAATGCCTACCGTGCCGGCGTTGACGACCCGAACATTCGCGACAGCAACGTTTATCTGTACAACGACCCCGACGAACCCAACTCGCTGCCCATCTCGGTGATGGAGCAAGGAGGCATCTTCACAGGCATACAGAACTCGGTGAGCCAGCTCGACTTCCGTGGCACCATACAATATAATAAGGTGTGGAACGAAGAGAAGCACATCTTCAACGCACTCGTGGGCATGGAAGCCAACAAGCTTGACAACGACTCACGCGAGAATAATGTCTACGGCGTAGACTACGACAACTCGCGTCTGGTAATATCCAACTACAAGCTGTTTAAGCAAGCCGAGGAAGAAGGCACCATATTCCACGGTTTCTCACGCTCATGGAACCGTCGACTGGCATACATGGCCAACGTAAACTATTCTTACAAAGGCATCTACGGTCTGAACCTCACCGGCCGTTACGACGGCTCCAACCAGCTGGGCAAGAGCCGCAAGAGCCGCTGGCTGCCCACATGGAACGTGTCGCCTTCGTGGAACATTCACGAGGAGCAATGGTTTAAGAAGTTCCAGGAGCGCACCGGCAACTGGCTGAGCTATGCCAAGCTTCGACTGAGCTACTCGCTCGTGGGCGAATTCCCCGGCAACCTCTCGAGCTACGCAAGCGTCTACCCCGTCTTCGCCAGCTACATAGAGTGGCGCCCGCAGGGACCGCAGCAAGAGACGGGCATCAGCCTGAGCAACTACGGAAACGATGCGCTCACCTATGAGAAGAAGCACGAGTTCAACGTGGGTATCGACCTGGGCTTCCTGAACAACCGCATCAATCTGGTGACCGATATCTACTGGCGCGACAACTTCGACCTCATGGGCTATATGCAGACCCAGCTGCAGGGCGACCAGTTTGCCAACGTGGCATCGATGAAGTCGAAGGGTGTAGAGGCCACCATCTCGAGCAAGAACATACAGCAGAAAGACTTCCAGTGGAACACCGACCTCACCTTTGCCTACAACGACACCGAAATCACCGAGCTGCAGTCGTTCTCACGCATCATCGACCTGGTGCAGGCCAGCGGCTATGCCCTGAAAGGCTATCCCCACCGCGCCCTGTTCTCCATTCCTTTCCTGGGACTCGACGACACCGGCATACCACAGGTGATGAACGAGCATGGTGAGAAGACCACCACCTCGATAAACTTCCAAGATTACAAAAACACCGACTTCCTCATCTACGAGGGTCCCACCGAGCCCACCATCACTGGCGGTATGAACAATATGTTCCGCTATAAGAACTGGCGTCTGAACATCTTCATCACCTACTCCTTTGGCAACAAACTTCGTCTCGACCCCGTGTTCGGCGTTGCCTACAGCGACATGAGCGCCATGCCGAAGGAATTCAAGAACCGCTGGGTGATGCCTGGCGACGAAAAGATGACCACCATTCCCGCCATTGCCAGCGTACGCCAGTATTACGACAACTACCAGCTGGGCTATGCCTACAATGCCTACAACTACTCCGACGCCCGCGTGGCCGACGGCGGCTTCATTCGCATGAAGGACATTTCGCTCACCTACGACTTCGAGCCACAGCTCATCAGCAAGATCGGACTGAGTTCTGCATCGGTGAAGCTCGATGCCACCAACCTCTTCCTGATCTACGCCGACAAGAAGCTCAACGGACAAGACCCCGAGTTCGTCAATGCCGGCGGTGTGGCCACCCCACTGTCGAAGCAGTTCACCTTCACACTGAGACTGGGAATCTGACCTAACTGAGAATTGACAATTGATAATTGATAATTATGATTACAAAGACAACTAAATATAATAAGGTAAAGAAGGCTGGCCGTCTTACTCTCCTTTTGCCGCTGTCGGCCCTTTGCCTGGCATCGTGCTCAGACTTCCTGGACAAGGAACCCGACGAGCGCTCGAACATTGATACCGAAGACAAGGTGGTGCAGCTGCTCGTGGGATCCTATCCCTCGGCCAACTATGGCTGGATATGCGAACTGTCGAGCGACAACATGATGGACAACAACGTGAGCCATCTGCCCATCAGCTCTACCGCAGAGCAGACGCCTGCACGTTACAACCTGAGTTCTTACAACCGTACCGACGACGAAATCTTCCGCTTCGAACAGGGTGTTTCGACCACCAATCAGGACTCGCCCAGCTATGTATGGGAAAACTTCTACCAGAGTGTCATGCAGGCCAACTACGCCTTGGAGTCGATTGAGGCCATGGCAGCCAGCAACGGCGGCGAACTCTCGGCCACACTGAAGGCCTGCCGCGCCGAGGCACTGCTCATCAGGGCCTACGACCATTTCGTGCTGCTCAACACCTACTCGCAGGCTTACAAAGGCGAAGAGGCAAGCAAGAGCGACATTGGCGTGCCCTACGTCACCACTACCAGCACCGACTTCGAGCAGAGCTACGACCGAGGCAACGTGGCCGACTGCTACAAGAAAATCATTGCCGACCTGGAGGCTGCACTGCCCGACCTGAACGATAGCCATCTGAAGAACGCACCGAAGTACCACTTCAACACCAATGCGGCCCATGCCTTTGCCGCACGCGTATACCTTTTCCACCACGACTGGGAGAAAGCCGAGCAGCAGGCCACAATGGTGCTGGGCGAAGACTACAGCCTCATTGCAACAAGGCTCATCGACTTCACCGGCATGGACGAATGCACATCGATGAACGACTATGCGGTGATATACCAGAACCCCAACTCGACCAACAACCTCATGCTCCTCAACACGGCATCGCTCATTAACCGCCATTCGCTGGGCTACCGCTATGCACAGAACAGCCTCTGCTGCCGCGAGATTTACTATCACCGCACGCCCTTCACCGGACTCTATGCCTACCCCTTCATCTACGTGGGTGGCTGGACCTTCTGGACAGGACGCGACTATGGCTACACAGCAGCAAAGATTGGCGAAGAGTTTGAATATAGCGACAAGCTGGCCGGAATCGGCTTTCCTCACACCATCCGCCGCGAGTTCACCAACAACATGCTGCTGCTGGAGCGTGCCGAGGCCCGCATCATGCAGGGCAACTACGCTGGTGCCTTCAGCGACATGAAAGCCTGGCTGCACAGCTACCAGACCTTCTCGGATGCCAACATGCGCACCTTCCGCGACAGCTATGGCATGCGCGACATCACCGAGACAGACATCAACAGCTACTTTACGCCGCGCATCACCGCCGAAGGCGACACCACGGCAAACTACAACTGCTTCCTGAACTGGAACCTCACTCCAGGCAAGATCAACGCCAGTGGCATGGGTCTCAACATTGTCGATGCCGCCGTACCCTACATGAACTGTCTGAACGAGTTCCGGCGCATAGAGACCTGCTGGGACGGTCTGCGTTTCTGGGACCTGAAACGGTGGGGCATAGAATACTCACACAGCTACTGGGACTACGAAAAGGAGGGAACAGACAAGACTGTGACCATACATCTGGCATGGAACGATCCACGACGCGCCATTGAGGTGCCGCAGAGCAGCATCGAGGCCGGACTGCAGCCGTCAAGACCACAATTACAGCAGCCATCTAACGAGGGTTCCCTGCAGCGGGCACCCATGGAAAAACCTGAGAACGACGAGAAATAAAACATCTTCGACTTAAGAGCATTAACGATATGAAAAGAATCAACATCATAGGGCTGGCACTCAGCCTCTTCGCGGCCACGGGCTTCTTTGCTGCGTGCAGCGACGACGACATGGGTCCCACCATTTTCGATACCCACGAGTATCCGCTCGACCGGACGGTCTTCACCTTCCCGCTCGACACCTTCTGTAAGGCCAACTTCCTGGAGCCATACAACCTGCGCTACCTCTACAAGCTCGAGGACATAGGCAGCGACCTGCAGAAGAACCTCATTCCTGCCACCTACGAGCAGAGCAAGAAACTTGCCGTGCTCACCAAGTATCTGTGGTACGAAGTATATCAAAAGCATGCCGGCGACACCTTCCTGAAACTCTACTCGCCGCGCATCATCCTGCTCACCGGATCGCCTTCGGTAAACGCCTCGTCGCACACCGAGACACTCGGTACAGCCGAGGGCGGACTGAAAGTCTATCTCTACAAGGTGAACTATCTCGACGAGCACAACATCGAAGGCCATGAGGGTCTGAACTACCTGTTCTTCCACACCATGCACCACGAGTTTGCCCATATCCTGGACCAGACGCACTCTCGCCCACCCTCGTTCGACCTGCTGTCGAATGGTAAGTACGACGTGCAGTCGTGGGGCGAGGCCGACGACTCGCTCCGTGCCGGACAGGGTTTCGTCTCAGCCTACGCCTCAAGTCAGGCACGCGAGGACTGGGTAGAGGTGATTGCCAGCTACGTGTGCAGCGACACCCTGCAGTGGCAGGAGCTGCTCAACAATGCCAAGTATGAGTGGGAAGAGGTAGATATCTCGCCCGAGCAGGCCGACAGCGTGAACCGTCTGCGCCGCTTCTCAGCCATGCCCGACACCATTGGACACGTGAAGAACATCAGCTCGAGCAGCAACAAGCTCATACGCAAACTCATCGCACGCAACGAGGCAACAGGATTTGCTGCGCTCAACGCCGACGGCTCGCCCAACTATCTCGACAAAGATGGTATCAACGGCCACGACCTGATTCTGGAGAAGCTGAAGTATGTACGCGAATGGCTGAAGGAGTATTACAACGTGAGCATCGACGACCTACGGCGCGAAGTGCAGGGCCGCACCTATGTGCGCAATGCCGACGGCACCTTCCCCATGCAGGGAGGCAAGCTCATCAACCACATCGTCTCGCCCACAAAGAGTGACGCATCGGTATCGGTGATGGACTCGCTGCTGCAGCAGGTAAACCGCTACGAGTCGCTCATCGAGCGATAATCACACCTACACACTTTTTCTTAACCCGCTAAAAAGAAGATTTCAAGAATGAAGAAGATACTATATCTTTCCATAATGGCCTCGGCACTGCTCTTCACGGGATGTGCCGGTGAGGAAGACGACCTGTTCGAGGCATCGGCCGCCGAGCGTCTCAACCAGGCCAGCGACAAATATTCGGCACTGCTGCAGAGCCAGGAAGGCGGTTGGGTGATGCAATACTACCCCACCAACGACATGGCCCCCACCACTGGCGTGGGCTATCTGTGGTGCGTGAAGTTCAACAAAGACAAGTCGGTAAAGGTGGGCATGAACAACCTCTTCTCCGGCAACGTCTACCGCGAAGAGACTTCGGGCTGGGACGTAATTACCGACAATGGACCTGTGCTCAGCTTCAGCACGGCCAACAGGCTGGTACATGCCTTCTCCGACCCCGACGTTCACTCCCTGCCCGGCAGCAGCGACGACGTATGGGGCGTGGGCGTGGGCGGCGACTATGAGTTCGTCATCGTCGATGCTCCTGAAGACCACAGCTACGTGATGCTCAAGGGCAAAAAGCGCGCCACCTACAACCTCATGACGCCACTGCCCGCAGGCACCGACTTCCAGCAATACCTCACCGACGTAGACAGCGTGCAGCAGATGCTGCTCCCCGGCACTGCGCCCAACAACCTGCTTTTGAACTTTGGCGGACATGGCTATGTGGTGACGGGCGTGGCCGGCGGCTTCATCACCTTCTATCCCGAAGGGGGCGATGCCATCACCGAGACAGAGGAATATCCCTATCTGCTCTACAAAAACGGCAACGACTACTTCCTGCGATTCCCCAAGAACATCGTGCCAAACGAGCTTGCCGAGAACGACGGCATCCAGCAGCTGAAATGGGACCCACAGAGCGACAGATTCATTGACCCCACCAACGAAAGCAAGTGGATGGAGAGCCAGAACACGGCATCACAGTTCTTTATAGAGCAGTTCGAGGGCAGCCACCTATTCAAGGTGCTGCGTTCATCGGCCGAGGCAGAACTATCTGAAAAAATGCGCAATTACATCCTTGCTGCCCACGAGGGCATGAAATCGGTAAACAAAAACTATTTCATCGATGAGTTCTCGGTGTCTCTTGACGCAGACAAAAAAGCACGCTGGGGATTTAAATACCAGCGCGGTAACAGTGCCAGAAGTGTGGATTTCCTCTATGAATTTATCCTCAACGATGACGGCACGGTGCAGTTCAAGTATCTGGAGCCTGCCGCTGCGAATGCAACCAACATCATGAACCGTGTAGAGGCCGTGGCCAATATTATGACTGCAGCCTTCTCGCAGAAATATACCGTCAGCGTGTTCAAGACCGGCTTCAATCTCTCAAAGATCAAGTTCACCAGCGTCGATGATTCTGAACTGTGGTTCGTTCTGAATTATTAACATCTTTAACACATAAACTTTATTAATTATGAGAAAGTCTTTACTTTTCACCGCTGCACTCCTTGCAGCAACAACGACAGTCTCAGCCCAGCAAAAACTTCAGATGTTCTCGAAGATAAATCTGAAGGCTGCCAACGCACTGCGCGTAATGCCTATGGCAAAACAAAAGGCTTCGGCTGCAGACAAGAGTTCTATTGACATCCAAAAGGCTGCAGTGCGCAAGGCATACGCCGACGGTCTGTTCTACTATCGTCCGCAAGGCACCTACTATTATGCTGGCACATCACAACAGACAGGCGAAGATTATTGCTACCTAATGCTACCATCGTTTACTGATTTGACTTTCGAAAAGCCCGAAAGCATAAATGCCTCGTGGTATTTAGGAGGCGAGGATGTTACGCAGCAAGCTGAAGAAGATGGCAACTTTAAGATGAGCTACAGGAAAAATTTCCCCAACTACGTACAGATCTTACCTTCGTTGAGCAACGGGAGCAGCACATTCCAGATTGCCGACTATGCCAATGCGCTCGACTCTATCAGCGATGGTTCCTATTTGCTCATGCCGTTCAACTACAACGTATCACTGGCATACATGGGCTTCAGCGACGGTACATCGCCTTTCGGCTCTATCAAGGACACCTTCGATTATGATGGAGACCAAGTGGAAGAGGATATCATAGAGACTGGTTTCTTTCGTTTTTTCGAAAAGCCAGCCGCTCCCCTATATCTGCATGAACTTGCCTTCTACTGGCAGAGCAAGAACGCTACCCCCATTGCAGAGGGCAGCTCACTGAAAGCTTATATCCGCCGAGTGGTGATTGATGAAAAGGGAAATGGTGCTATGACCGATACGCTGGCTGTGCTCACCGCTTCACCAGAGACCATCGTTACGGCTCCTTCAAAGATTCAGAACCAATACAACTATGGAATCATCGGCTTTTCTCAGACCGTAGAAGACGAGTTCGGCACACAGACTATTGAGCCAGTAACCATCAACGACAACTTTGCCGTCTACGTAGACGGTCTCGACCAGCCAGGCATAGACATCAACTTCTACTTCTGCGACCTTGGCGAAGACATGGTTGAGCTGGCCAGCTATCCACAGGCTACCTATCAAGTATTCAAATTTACAGACGGAACCCCCTGTCCACGCCCACTGAGCTATTTCGGCACTTATGCCGACGACAATGGAGAGACGAGCTATTATTGCTATAATCCAGAATTCCTGTTCTATGGCGAGATGGACGGCATCATGGTAGAAGATGAAATCAACAAGCAAGTTGTTCCTGCTGAAGGCGGTGAAAGCGAATCGGAAATCAAGGCTGACGACGGCACAGGCTATGATGCCTATCTCTGGACTACCTATCCTATTTTCGATGGCGAAGAAGATGCTGGCAACTATAGCTTAGAGGGTGCTCCCGAATGGGCAATGGTACTCATCAATCCCTACTACTACGATTATAGCGACATGGAAAGAGGAGAAAATCTGCGCGGCCTTAATTTGGTACACTTCAGTGTAGAGCCCCTGCCCGAGGGTGTTACAGGACGTGTAGGCGAGGTTTATGTAGAGGGCATACGTGGATCGCGCAGCAACCGCCCCATCTACATCGTCCAGGGTGACGCAGAGATTACCGATGGCGTAAAGGCCATTCAGTTCGACAAGGACGGCAAGTTCCTCCGCACCTACAACATGAAGGGTCAGGCTGTAAGCAACGACGCAAAGGGTCTCATCATCAAGAATGGCAAGAAATTCTTCAACAAGTAAGCACCCTACCCTATTCGCTTGAACGATAGCGAATGCCTAAACGTCGAGACGCATGCTCTGTTTTTAAGAGCATGCGTCTCACTGTTTTTCATACCTATCTCTGGACTTTCCCTCCCTGCCATCAGCCAGACAATTGCTCATGTCATGACACTTTCCTTATTTCAGCAACTGCTCAATCGAGAGGTGTGCCTGGGCTACTTGCCTTGCAGCCCACTCCACATGCTCATTCTGAAACACTTTTCGGTTCATGGCCTTGTTTACCACATACTGTATGGCCCCCATGTGGTGTTCACGCTCCAACTGCGTGGGTTCATGCCCCGTGGCCAGCGGATAGAGGCTGAGCAGATAGAAGCCCAGACAGTCGGGCACGATAAACTCCCGAGTCATGGTCCTCAGCTGATGCTCTGTGTAGCCATATCTCTGATAGAGCGGATAGTCGGCTCCAAGATATTTGTCGAGCGAGATGCCCAGCATGCCATTTCCCACGACGATGCTTTGGTCTAGCGAGCCTATCTGTGCATATACCTGTGGCGTTTCTATTTTTGGCAACAGATGTTGCAGCCTTGCAAAAGCCTCCGAGAGCTGCTCGTCGAGTTCGCTCAGGTCGGCATATTGTGCCTTCACGTCGGCAATGAGCATCTGCAGCGTAGTGTCCTGAAAATACTGGTAGAACCGGCTGTTGATGTCGGAGTCGTTCACATGGCCCAACTGCAGCAGATTTTCTATGAGCATGCGCGTCTGTTCCGGATAGGAAGTGTTCATCTGTCCCAATGCCGACACGTCACCCGTAGTCAGGAAAAGAGCCTCCGTGCGGTCGTATCGGTCGATGACAATGGCATGGTCGACCATGGCTTCTTCAGAGCGAAGATGCCACTCGCACCCTATGCATGAAAGCATGACAGAAAAGAATATGAAGTATATATTTCGCACTTAAAACTTCTTAATATTGTTAATTCGCTTGGCAAAATTACTAAAAATTCTTTTTAAAACAAAATATTAACCTAAAATATTTAAAATAAAGCGTGCTTTTCTGTACTTTTGTAGAAAAACAAGCGAAACATGAAACTAAAACTATTGTTCCTGGCCCTAATAGGTGCCACATGTGCAAATGCACAAACCACTCTTACCGTTACCGTAACGAACCCCCTAAGCATCGCCCGCTCCGACCAGCCGGTGGTGGTCTCGCTGGAAAAATATGGCACCGTCAGCTCTGCTCTGGTCACCAGTTCCGACAAGCGTGAAGTGGCCTGCCAACTCGACGACCTCGACCAAGACGAGCGTTTCGACGAGTTGTGCTTCCTGGCCGACCTGAAGCCCAAGGAGAAGAAAACCTACACCATCAGCTTCTTCAGCGAGGGGGAGCCACGCCAGTATCCTGCACGTGTGTATGCCGAGATGCTCATGCGCAACGACAAGGTGAAAGAGAAGAATCGCCACAATAACTATATAGAGAGCATCACTGCTCGCGGCGACTGCGC
This sequence comes from uncultured Prevotellaceae bacterium, assembly GCA_946406555.1. Taxonomy (GTDB): domain Bacteria; phylum Bacteroidota; class Bacteroidia; order Bacteroidales; family Bacteroidaceae; genus Prevotella. The sequence continues at coordinate 13,073 of CAMJLB010000044.1, forward strand.
CAATTCCTACAACCTGCAGCATCACCATGGGGTAGACTTCGAGAGCGAGCTCAACGGCATTCGCATCTATTTCGACAAACGGCAGACGCTCGACCTGTACGGAAAGTTCAAAAAACGTCTGGAACTGCGTGAAACCCAGTTCTATACATCGCAAGAGCAGAAGCAGCAAGGCTATGGCGACGACGTACTGTGGGTGGGCAATACCTTTGGCCTTGGTGCCTTCCGAGGGTGGAATGGCAGTGAACCTACGATGATCGACCCCGTGCGCTCGCGCACACAGCGCATCGTGAGCTATGGCCCGCTGCGCACCATCGTCGAGGTCGTCGACCGTGGTTGGCTGGCTCCCACCGCCAATGGGCAGAAGGCTGTGCCGCTGAACATGACGCTACGTTACACCCAGTATGCCGGCCATAGAGACACCGATGTCGACGTGTTCTTCAACCGTAATGTGAGCGACTACCGGTTCTCTACTGGCATCATCAATGTGAAGGGTTCGCAGGAATATACCGACCATAAGGGTCTGCGCGCCTGCTGGGGCACCGACTACCCGTCGACCGACACCGTGAAGTGGAACCGCGAAACCGTAGGTCTCGCCATCTGCCTGCAACAAAAGAATATAGCCAGCGAAGAGCCTGCCAACAAAGACAACTATGCCTTTGTGGTGAAGATGCCAGAGAACAGTATGAGCTACAAGCTGTGCTATGGCTCTGCCAACGAAGAGTTCGGCTTCCACACGGCCCAGGAGTGGTTCGACTACCTGAAACAGTGGAAGAAAGAGGTTGAAAATCCCATCGTGGTAAAATAGCCGTAGCCGTCAGTCCAGTATCTGCTGGGCGTGCATCTTCGTTTTTATCTGCTTCGGGCCAAAGATTTGCTCTATGATGCCCTCTTCGTTGATGATGAAGGTGGTGCGCACGGTGCCCATGTATTTTCGCCCATACATCGACTTCTCCTGCCAAACGCCGAACTGTTCGACAAGCTTCTTGTCCACATCGGCTATCAAGGGGAAGTCGATGTCGTTTTTCTCTTTGAATTTCTTGTGCTTCTCGGCATCGTCGACGCTCACGCCTACCACGGCATAGCCAGCCTCTTGCAGTTGCTGCCTGTTGTCACGGAAGCTGCATGCCTCGGCGGTACAGCCGCTGGTCATGTCTTTCGGATAGAAGTAGAGCACCAGTTTCTTACCTCGGAAATCGCTCAGCAGTATTTCCTTCCCATTCTCGTCTTTGCCCAATACTTCGGGTGCTTTGTCTCCAATATTCATAATCGTATTGTTTTGAGGGTTATTTCATAATCCATTCGGTCACCTCCAAGAGCCTCACCCACAGCCCCTCCCCAAGGGGAGAGGAACTGAGGGTGAGGCTCTTAGAGAGAGGTTGCCGGCTGCGCAGGTGTAGTGGCACTGAGGTCTCGCGGCAGCCACACGCGCATCTTGCCGCTACCCCGATGACACCATGCATAATAGGGTATGAGCACCAGTTCTGCGTCGCTGGCGTTCAGTCGGCCCTGTTTGTCAAAGCTGAGTGTCTGTGCGTCGGTAGTGAGCGTCGTGATGTGCGTGCCGGCAATCTCGGCCTTTCCCAGCCGGAACTTCGGCTTCTGGTTCAGCAAAACACTCATCACGTCGAAATCGTTGTCGGGGTGCTCGGCACAGTAGACCAGTGGCCCCCACTCTATGCTCACGCGGCCCTGGTCGGCCTCCACACTATTATTGGCTCTCACCACGCGCGGCTCCATGTCGAAGTGCAAGCACACCAAGTCGCCCTTCTTCCAGTGGCGGTCTATGGTCAGGTACCCATCCGGGGCAGGCGTTGCCTGAATCGTTTCGCCATTTACACTACAAGTGGCCGTGAGCTGCACGTCATCGGCATAGTGGTAGAGGCTGGAGGGCACCACCTTGCCGCGAACCCATCCGGGTATGCGCAGCTTCAGGGCAAAGGCTCCCGCCTGGTTCTTGTCGATGGTAAGCCTGACATCTCCGTCCCAGGGGTAGTCAGTCTGCTGGCTGATGGCCACCTTCTTGCCGCCCACGCTGAACTGTGAGGCGTTGGAAAGGAAGAGGTTGACGTAGACACTGCGGTCTCTCACGGCATAGACATATCCTGGCAGCGAAGGAATAAACCGGCAGATGTTGCTCGGACAGCAGGCACAGCCGAACCATGCCTGACGCTGGTGCTGGCCCATCGACTCCAAGGGATTGGGATAGAAGAACCCATCGCCCTGAAGCGAAACGCCGCTGATGAGTCCGTTGTAGAGTGTACGCTCCAGCACATCGTAGTATTTCGACTCGCCGTGGAGCAGGAACAGGCGGTAGTTCACGTAGACATTGCCGATGGCGGCGCATGTCTCGCAGTAGGCACTCATGTTGGGCAGCTCGTAGTCCTTGCCAAAAGCCTCCCCGCTGGCCGTGGCGCCAATGCCGCCTGTGATATAGAGTTTCTTCGCGACGATGTTTTCCCAAATGCGGTCGACGGCACGGATATAAGCCGAGTCGCCCGTGAGGGCAGCCACGTCGGCCATGCCGGCATACATATAGGCGGCCCTTACGGCATGGCCCACGGCCTCGTCTTGCTCCACCACTGGCCGATGGGCCTGCGAGTAGTCGTGGGTGATGGTGGTCTTGCCACGGTAGTCGAGGAAGAACTTCGCCTCGTCGAGGTATTTCCTTTCGCCCGTGGCGAGATAGAGTCTGGCCAGTGCCATTTCGGCAATCTGGTGCCCCGGCACCACACAGGCCTGTCCAGGGCGTGGCCCCACCTCACGACACACGCAGTCGGCATAGCGCTTGGCAATGTCGAGAAACTTCCGGCTGCCCGTGGCCTGATAATGGGCAATGGCCCCCTCTACCATGTGACCAAGGTTGTAGAGTTCGTGCGAGAGGTCTTCCTCCTTCACCCATCGCCGATTGCCGGCCCAGTGATGAGGATTGGCGGGATTTTTTGTGCGCGCGGTGTAAAGATAACCGTCGGGTTCCTGTGCCTTGGCAATGATGTCGATGACCGAGTCGACATAATGTCGCAGTTGCTTGTCGGGATAGGTCTGCAGCAGATACGATGCCCCCTCGATGGTCTTGTAGGGGTCAGTATCATCGAACGAGAAGCCCACCCCATTCACCTTGAACACTTTCGAGGGGTCTTTCAGGTGTTCGGCAGCCTGCTCAAAATTTTTGTATCGACCCTCGCTTTCGCATTTCGAGAAGGCCAAGGGCACGGTTACCTCGCGGCTGGCCTGCAGACGCTGTCCCCAGAACGTGGCAGGGGCCACTTTTACGGCAGTGAAGGGCACAGGGGTGATGGGATAGCCCGTTTGGGCAGCAATATGCCAAAAGAGTCCACTGCTAAAGAGCAGCGACAGGCAAAGGAGTAAGCGGTGCATAGACATGGTAAATGACAGGTTTTATAAAACATATTGAATATGTGATGCAAATATATGACATTTTCCTTAATACGCCAAAATTATTCCGAAAAAAAATATTTTTTGCGACCCAAGGGTTCCCAAAAAGAAAATCGCAGGCAATAAAACAGTGGGTTGGCACGTTTAAACTTTAGATTACAAAATGAATCTTGAGATACGGATTATCAATTAAAAAAAAATAAAATGCTCATCAGAAAGCTATTTCTTTCACTGCTGGCAGCCATCGCCCTCACAGCCTGCAGCAACGATCCAGAGTATCACGGCTTGACCCCCGGGCAGAAGGAGGCCTATGGCAAGGCCATCGCCGGTGAATACGACGGCACCTACATTATCATTATGCTGCATAACGACGGCAGCAACTACACAGAAAAGGTTCAAAACGTGCAAATGACCATCACCGACCAGTCGATGCACTCGGTGCAATTCCACGACTTCCCGGTGAGCATGCTCTCGAAGGTGGTCGCCAACCCTGCCCTGGCCGAGGCCCTGGCTACAGCACCCAATGCGGACTTTATGGCCGACTATCGCTTCTACAGCATGCCAAACAGCGATGACGTAAACTGGGGCTTCGAGCTGGCGAACGTCCCGCTCACGCTCCACTACAGCGGCGCCGACCATCACCTTCTGCTAAGACTGAGCTCCAGTGTATATTGCGAACTGACGAAAGCCAGCCTCGACGCAGGCACGCCGTTTGCCCATCTGGGAGGCTTGCAGTTCGACGTGACAGGCATCTATGAGGGCGATACCCTCGTGCAGGCCCTCGACGGCTGGCAGGACAACAACCACTTTATCGCCTACTTCCAGCTGAACAAGTAGGTCGGCAGAGAATCTTGAAAGCAAGAGAAAGCAAATGGAAAACTGCCTGCAAAAGAACATCGCATCTCGCTCAGCTCCGCACCTTTATCTCTGACGGTGCGGAGCGCAACGACCCTGGCAGTCCATGTCTACGACGTCACCTACGGTTCGCTGCGCCCCCACGAGGACAATCTGGTCATCATCGACGACTCTATCGTTCGCGGCACCACGCTCAAGGAGAGCATCTTCAAGATTCTCACTTCAACTGTTCTATGCACTCACGCAGCGACTCTTCCCAGTAAGGAATCTCTATGCCGTAAGTCTGCTTCACCTTGGTCTTGTCGAGCACCGAAAAGTGTGGACGGGCAGCCGGAGTGGGATATTCCGATGTATGCAAGGGACGCACCTGACAGGTGGTGATGCCTGCCAGACGATGGACGGCCTTGGCAAAATCGTACCAGGAGATGACTCCCTCGTTGCTAAAATGATAGATGCCGGCGACAATGCCTTTCTCAATGGCGGCAAAGATGCACCGTGCCAGATCGCGTGCATAGGTAGGAGTTCCCACCTGGTCGAAAATAACCCCCAGTTGCGACCTCTCTCTGCCCAGCCGCATCATCGTCTTCACAAAATTATTGCCAAACGTGCTGTAGAGCCAGGCTGTACGGATAATCATGGAACGCTGGCAGAACTTCTGTACATTGAATTCGCCTACCAGTTTGGTACGCCCATACACACTGTTAGGACATGTGTCATCGTCTTCCTGATAAGGCGTGTGATGGGTTCCGTCGAACACATAGTCGGTACTCACCTGAATCATCCACCCCTTACGCTGCCCTATGGCATGCGCCAAGAAGGCGGGAGCCTCTGCATTGAGCAACTGGCACAAATCCTCGTCAGACTCTGCCTTGTCTACAGCCGTATAGGCGGCACAATTCACGATGCCGTCTATCTGGTGTTGCTCCACATAAGCTTCTATCGCCTCACGGTTAGTGATATCGAGTTCAGTCACATCGGTATTGAAATAGGTATGCTGCGGGTGTTGCTTCTCGAGCAGCTGCATCTCGTTGCCCAACTGTCCGTTACAGCCTGTTATAAGAATATTCATGCTTAATATAAATAATTCAATTTTCCCATCACTTTTTCTACTACGGATTAAGCGGATTTCACGAATTTTGAGTTGTGCATGAGTGATACCTATGCAGATTCTAATCTCTCATCGCTCAACCTTCATCGCTAATCGCTCAACGCCAATCCCTCGTTTTTATCTTTCATATAATAGTCGGAAAGCATCCCGATGAAATTGCTTAACTCTTTTACGGCATGCAGCGTGTTTGGAGTAATTTCCTTTTTCTGCAGCCGCAGGATCATCACGCCATAGAGCGAATTGAAGCAGGTCTCAATCTCATTCTCTTCCTTATGGGCACCACGGTTACGCAGCTCCACGATGAAAGGCAGCACCTTATAGTATGCAGTGTTGTAGAAAGGGTATTTTGAACTGGAGAGCAATTGCCCGTGCAGGTCGACGAGCGTCTGCAGCGTCGCCTTGTTTATCTGCAGATGTCCCTTTTCGCGACACCCCTCTTCGTTCATCATGCGGATAAGGTTGCCAAACCAGTCTACCTCGTCTTCCTTCTGCTCGTCGCTGTAAGCGAAGGTATCTACATACTCATGTTTGATGCGCGAGAGTGAGCAGCCAAAGGCCCTGATGGTATCCTCTATCTGCCACATGTAGAGCAGATATTCGGCAATATTCTTTTTTCTTAGTTCGTTTGCAATAAACATTTTTCTTTTTCCTGTCTAATGATTATTTTCAATGTTTTCTGCCGTATGTTCGCCACGCGGGGCAGCCATCACCACCGCAAGAGGTTGGTGGTAGTGCCGAGGAGCATGATGATGCTGACGAGTATGACGGCCACCCCTATAATCTGATTGATGATTCGAATGCCATTCTCGTCGAATTTCATCCTGATTTTGTCTACCAGCCAGGTTAGTCCCCACCACCAGAGCAGTGCGCCCCCCACGATGCTGAGGAAGCCTACCACCATCTCGAACGGGTGGTCGGGCAGCACGAAAGCAAACTGCGCGTAGAGCACCATGAAAAGGAAGACGATGAGCGGGTTGCTCAGCGTGACGAGGAAGGCCGTGATGAAATTATAGGTAAGGGTGCCCTTCTCCTGACTGCTTTGGTGCATTTTCTTGGTTGGGTCGGTGCGATAGGTGTACCAACCGAAGCCCAGCAGCATGAGCGAGCCAATGATTTGCAGGTAGAAGCGGTTCTGCGCATTGTTGACGAAGTCCATCACGAAAGCCATGCCAAAGCCGGTGATGCCGGCATAGATAATATCGCTGACGGCGGCGCCAACACCTGTGACGAAGCCATACCATCGGCCTTTCTTCAGGGTACGCTGCACGCAGAGCACCCCCACGGGCCCCATCGGCGCCGAGGCTATCATCCCAATGAGCATTCCCTTGAAGATGAAATCCAATATGTTGATAGGCATGTGAAATGGCATAGCAAGTGCAAAATTACAAAAAAAATGGTATTATTACATATTTACCTTGTTTTTTTAATATTATTTACATGCAAAGGAGGGAATAAAAACAAAGGCTGAGCGGATAGATATCCGTCAGCCTGAGATTGACCAATCCGTCAATAACGGTGTGTTTTCAATCCTCTTCGGGGGTAATGAGCTTATAGCCTTTACCGTGAATGTTGATGATCTCTATCTGTTCGTCTTCCTTGAGGTGCTTGCGCAGTTTGGTGATATAGACATCCATTGAACGGGCATTGAAGTAGTTGTCGTCTATCCAGATGGTCTTCAGGGCAAAGTCGCGCTGCAGTATTTCGTTGGCATGGCTGCACAGCAAAGCCAGCAGTTCGTTCTCCTTAGTGGTGAGCTTGGTCTGCTTCTCGCCGATGGAGAGCAGCTGCTTCTGGGTGTCGAAGGTGAACTTGCCAATATGGTAGAGCGTTGACTCCTTGGTCTTCTTGCCACGCACCCTACGCAAGATGGCCTCGATACGGAACACGAGTTCTTCCATGGAAAAAGGCTTCGTGATGTAGTCGTCGGCCCCCAGCTTGAAGCCCTCCAGAATGTCGTCCTTCAGCGTCTTGGCCGTGAGGAAGATGATGGGTATTTCGGCATTTGCAGTGCGTATCTCCTGTGCCAGCGTAAAACCGTCCTTCTTGGGCATCATCACATCAAGCACACAAATATCGAATTTAGTTTTCAGGAAGGCTTTGAAGCCAGCCTCGCCATCGGGGCAGAGTTCTGCTTCGTAGCCTTTGGCGGCCAGATACTCACGCAACAGCATTCCCAGGTTCTCGTCGTCTTCGCAAAGCAAGATTTTCAGTTTGTCTTCCATAACCTTAACAATTTAGAATTAAAAAATTTATTATTTTTGTGTTTTATTTTTTCCGTTTTTTTCATTTCTTTCCTTCGCCGGCATCCTCTTGCAGCACAGGCAGCGACACGGTAAACTTCGTTCCCCGTCCAAGCTCGCTGTCGCACCTTATCTCGCCTTCGTGCAGGTTGATGATCTTTTTCACGTAGGCCAGTCCAAGGCCAAATCCTTTCACATCGTGCACGTTGCCCGTGTGCACCCTGTAGAACTTGTCGAATATTTTCTTCACGTTCTCTTTCTTTATACCCCTTCCATTGTCTTCAATGGAGAAGAGCAGCCGATTGCCCTCATTCCATGTATGTATCAGAATGTTGATGGGCTCATCGGGCTTGCGGTACTTCACTGCGTTGTCCATCAGGTTTGTAATGGCATTCTGGAAGTGCACCTCGTCTACGTAGAGAGCCGAGTCTACAGCCTCTATGTCGAGATCGATCTTTCCGCCCGTGTGCTCTACTCGCAGGTTAAACGAGGCGGCTATCTGTTCCAGCAGTTCGTTCAGGTCGAGCTCCTTCTTTTTAAACGACGCTGTCTTCCGGTCGAACATCGACATCTGCAACACCTTCTCTACCAGAAAACGCAGTCGCTTGGCCTCGTCGTTTATTACGCCGCCCAGATGCTTCATCATCTGCGGGCTTTTGGTCACCGAGTCGTCGTTCAGCATCTGCGCAGCCAGCGATATGCTGCTGATGGGAGTTTTCAGCTCATGGGTCATATTGTTGATGAAGTCATTTTTTATCTCAGTATAGCGCTTCTGCCGGAATATGACCACAATGGTAAAGATAAAAGTGATGAGCAGCACGACGGTAAAGATGACAGCGGGAATCATAAACCTTACCGACGAGAAGATGTAACGGCTCATCTCGGGGAAGTGTATGCGCAGCACGCCCATTTTCGACGAGGGGTCGTTGCGGAAGAGCGTGGTGGTATAGCTGTACTTCTCGCCTTCTTCGCTGTAGTCAGGGCAGCGATACACCTCGCGCCCGTCGCTGGTCGACACCGTGAAGTGATAAGGTATGTTGATGCCGTTGTTCAGCAGCTTCACGCGTATGTCCTGATCGAGCTGCTTAAAGTTCACACGCTCTTTCAGCGGGCGGTCGCTGGCTGTATAGAGTATCTTGTATATCACCTCGTCGAGCAGCGATTTCTGATAGATATAGCGTTTGCGCACGATCTCTTGCAGCGACTTGGCGGCTTCGCTCATCTGGTTTTTGTCGGTACGCATGATCATAGCCTTGGGTACGCTGGATGGCTTTGTCTGAAAGGTCTTCAGCTCGAAGGCCGAATAAATGGTTCCGTCGTCGGCTGAGACGGCGAACTGGTGCGAATGCTTGATGGCACCGTCGAGACCGTTCACGTATACCGAATCTTGGGTAAAGGCCCGGCGCTCCACCTCGTTCACGTCTTTCTCCAGGTAGCGCTGCGTCTCGTTCATCTCAAGGTCGCTCGATGCCTGATAGAGGGCACGGTTCACGCTCTCATCAAACTGCTCCTTTTTCATCTTTGCCATCTCTTCTATATAAGAGATTTGCAACAGTAGCAGTCCTATGAAGGCAAAGCCCATCACAATGGAGATAATCCATATCGTTGATTTTTTCATTTTTGCGTCAGTTACTTTTTTTGACGATGCAAAGATAAGCATTTAAAAAACACAGCAGCGGATTTCAGTTAATTGTTTTGGTTAATTTTAACCTTATTAACTAAATTAGAATATTATAATTAACAAAACAATAAGTATATAGCTACAGCAGTCTTAAAAACACCACAACAAAAGCTGCTTTTACAACCCTCTTTCTGTAAGAGAATTATAAAAGCAGCCGTCTCAGATATTATTAGAAGCGCAATAGTTACTGCTTCACTTCCTCGATGATTTTTCCTCCCACTTCAAGAGCTTCCATGTTCAGCGGTATAAGATCGTGGTGCCGTTCTGGCAGGGTTTTATAGAGGGCTTTCTCCACGCCATTGGTACCCACCACCGGAGCCACCTTCAGCAGTCCGCCCAGCACGATCATGTTGAATATTTTGCCGTTCTTCATCTCAGCGGCCTTGTCCATCGCGTCAATCTTGTAGATGGTGATATCCTTGCGGGTAGGCGGATTAATGATGCCGTAGCTGTCGTAGATGAGAATGCCACCGGGCTTCAGTTTCGGCTCGAACTTCTCGAGCGAAGGTTGGTTGAGCACAATGGCAATGTCGTACTTCGAGAGAATAGGCGACGAGATACGCTCATCGCTCACAATTACCGTAACATTGGCCGTGCCACCACGCTGTTCAGGACCATAGGCAGGCATCCACGTCACTTCCTTGTCTTCCATCAGTCCGGAATAGGCCAGAATCTTACCCATCGAGAGCACGCCCTGCCCACCGAATCCTGCTATAATGATTTCTTTTTTCATTTGTCTGTCGTGTCTTTTAAATCACCTTTCGGATAGAAGGGGAACATATTCTCCTTCATCCACTCGTTTGCTTTAACAGGAGATAGCTTCCACCCGCTGTTGCAGGTAGACACAAACTCCACGAGGCTGGAGCCCTTTCCATCCATAGATGCCTGAAAAGCTTTCTTCAGTGCTTTCTTGGCCTTGAGTATGCTGGCCACGCTCTCTACCGACTGCCTGGTCACGTAGCACGTGCCTTCCAATCCGGCGGCAATGTCGGCCATCTTCAGCGGAAAGCCGTGCAGCTTCGGGTCGCGGCCGTAGGGGCAAGTGGCCGTTTTCTGGCCAATGAGCGTGGTGGGTGCCATTTGGCCACCCGTCATACCATAGATGGCATTGTTGACGAAAATGATGACGATGTTCTCCCCACGGTTCAGGGCATGTATGGTCTCGCAGGTGCCTATGCAGGCCAGGTCGCCATCACCCTGATAGGTAAACACCAGACGGTCGGGCCAACAGCGCTTGATGCCAGTGGCCAGTGCGGGAGCAC
>CAMJLB010000045.1 GCA_946406555.1 uncultured Prevotellaceae bacterium
GGCTGGCACAGGGCCTGCCCCTACATTTTGGCAAATCTCCGCGACAATGCCGGGGAATAATTCAAAAATAATTCGTGCCGCATTAAAGTTTTTTCAAGAAAAATAGCTTTAAATAAATTTTTTATTCGTATATTTGCACACGCTAACCAGCCAAACGATATTTAAACTTAAAAACAAATCTCAATTAATATTAATTTAAACTACAATTTTCTATGTCTTTAAAACTAAAGAGTATGCGAACGGCGCTCTTGCTGGCCTTCCTCCTGATGGTGGGCAGCATCACGGCGCAGACCGTAAAGGTCAACGTGAAGGACTCGAGCGGTGAGGCAGTCATCGGAGCCAGCGTGATAGAGAAAGGCACGCGCAACGGTGGCGTCACCGACTTCGACGGTAACTTTACCATCAAGCTGCAAGGCAAGAACCCCATCGTCGTCTCCTACATCGGCATGAAGACGAAGACCGTCGACGTGAAGGGGAAGACGGCCATCGACGTAGTGCTCGAGGACGACAACACCACGCTGAACGACGTGGTGGTGATTGGCTACCAGACGGTGCGCAAGAAGGACCTGACGGGTGCCGTCTCGTCGGTAAGTTCAAAACAGATTGAAGCCGTGCCCGTGACCAACGTCACCGAGGCCCTTACGGGTAAGATGGCCGGCGTGAACATCACCACAACCGAAGGCTCGCCCGATGCCGAGGTGAACATTCGCGTGCGTGGCGGCGGCTCGCTCTCGCAAGACAACTCGCCCCTCTACATCGTAGACGGCTTCCCCGTGTCGAGCATCAGCGACGTGGCGCCCAGCGACATCAAGAGCATCGACGTGCTGAAAGATGCCTCGTCGACCGCCATCTACGGTGCCAAGGGCGCCAACGGCGTGATCATCATCACCACCAAGAGCGGCAAGGAAGGCAAGACCGAGGTGAACTTCTCGGCACAGTACGGCGTGCGCAAGTCGGTGGGCGAGGTGAAGGTCCTGAACCCCTACGAGTTTGCCTACTGGCAGTATGAGCTGGACCAGGCCAACCCCGGATATGGACAGTTCCGCGACCTCGACATCTGGAAGTCGACCGAAGGCCATAACTACCAGGACGAGCTCTTCGGCCGCACCGGCAACACCCGCCAGCTGAGCGTGAACGTGAGCGGCGGCTCGAAGGATGCCAAGTATTCGGCCAGCTATGCCCGCATGGACGACAAGGCCATCATGATAGGCTCGGGCTTCTCTCGCGACAACTTCAACATCAAGTTCCAGTCGAAGCTGAACAAGTGGCTCACCTTCGACATCAACGACCGCTTCTCCTACACGAAGGTGGACGGACTGAAGGGCGGCGCCGACACGCAGGAGAACAGCAAGGCCTACTCGGTGGTGGCCCGTGCCGTGATAGACCGCCCGGTGATGCTGCTCAGCTCGAACCTCGACGAAGAGGACAGCGGCAATGCCTTCTACAACTCCGTGGACCGCGTGAACGCCACCTACAAGCAGCAGACACGCCTGCAGAACAACATCAATGCCAGCCTGACGTGGAAGCCCATCAAGGACCTGACCTTCAAGACCGAATATGGCTACGGCTGGCGCTACAACAACACCGACCAGGTATGGCTCACGGCCAACTCGGCCAACTCGCGATTCGGCCACTCCGGCCGCCCCTTTGCCTACCTCACCAAGCGTGTGCAGAAGGAATGGCGATGGGCCAACACCGTGAACTACGACAAGAAGAACCTCATCGTGAAAGGCGACAACTTCAACGCCCTGCTGGGACAGGAGGTGTCGAGCAGCTACTATAACGACACCAACATGACGTCGGTAGACTTCAACAACGACTTCTCGATAGACCAGATACTCGCATCGATGGGTAAGGGCACGGCACTGCCCACCACTACTTATATAGGCATAAAGGACAACATGTCGTCGTTCTTCGGTCGACTGAACTACACGCTGTTCGACCGCTACCTGCTCACCTTCACCATGCGTGCCGACGGTTCCAGCCGCTTCACCGAAGGCAACCGCTGGGGCTACTTCCCCTCGGTGGCCCTGGCATGGCGCATGAACGAGGAGTCGTTTATGAAAGGAACAGAGGAATGGCTGTCGAACCTGAAACTGCGCCTCTCGTTTGGTACTGCAGGCAACAACCGCATAGACTCTAAGTACATGTACACCACATTTGCCGCCGGCGAGACGAGCGACAAGAGCATCTACTTCAACGAGCAGACGGCCAACATACTGAAGCACGGAAAGATGCTTTCGAACCCCGACCTGAAATGGGAGACCACCATCACCCGTAACATCGGTATAGACTTCGGCTTCTTCCACAGCCGGCTGAACGGTAGCATCGACCTGTACTGGAACACGACGAAAGACCTGCTGATGCGCCAGATTCTGCCTGGCGACTCGGGCTACGACTACCAGTTCCAGAACGTGGGACAGACCTCGAACAAGGGCGTGGAGCTGCAGCTGAACTATGCCATCGTAGACAAGAAGACCTGGGGCATAGACTTCAACTTCAACGTGTCGTACAACCGTGGCAAGATAGACAAGTTCCCCGGCGGCGACCAGTGGCAAAGCTCGGGATGGTCGGGCTCGGGCACCGTGAGCTCGGAAGACTTCAAGCTGGAGGAAGGCGGCCGTCTGGGCGAAGCCTACGGCTACAGATATGCCGGCGTATACACTACCGACGAGCTGGAATGGACCGGCACACAGTGGCAGATTCGCAAGGATGCCAACGGCAACGACGTGGTGGCCAACAGCTACAGCCTGCTGAAGGGCACGCTGCAGCCCGGTGCCATGAAACTGGAAGACGTGAACCAGGACGGGAAGATTGACGCCAAAGACAAGGTGCGCCTGGGCAACACCATACACCCCTGGAGCGGCGGCTTTGGCTTCAACGGACGCTTCCTGAAGAACTTCGACTTCACGCTGTTCTTCAACTATCAGCTGGGCGGCAAGGTCATCAACGCCACACGGGCCGCTGCCAGCACCTACAACAACTCGGCCAAGAACTACAACCTGAGCGAGGAGTTTGCACTGGCCGACCGATGGACACGCATCAACCCTGCCACGGGCGAGAACATCATGGACCGCACCTATGCCAACAACTACATCGCCGAGAACGGCGCCGATGCCTATTATGCCCACATCAACAGCATCAACGCCGGCAGGAGCATCTACAACCCTGCCAACGTGACCGACCGCCCACTCACCGACTGGGACATCGAGAACGCCTCGTTCCTGCGACTGCAGACCATCACACTGGGCTACACCCTGCCCAAGAACATCGTGAAGAAAGCCGGCATGACCAACGTGCGCATCTTTGCTTCGGGCTACAACCTGTTCTGCCTCACCGGCTACTCGGGCGTAGACCCTGAGGTGAACGCCTGCACCAGCACTCCTATGACACCTGGCGTAGACTATGCCGTCTATCCCAAGAGCTACTCTATCGTGGGTGGCATTAATGTTTCGTTCTAAAAACACTTTTATAAATTTTGAGTATCAACATGAAAAAGATATTAAAGTCATTCGCATTTGCTGGAGTAGGCATGCTGTCTCTGGCATCATGCTCGGATTTCCTGGACCAGACATCGCCGTCGGAGATGTTCGGCGACGTAGTCTTCCAGTCGGAGAGTTCCACCGAAGAGACCATCAACCTGATCTACTCGGGCATGGTGCTCGACCACACCTATGGCTGCCGCATACCCCTGAACTTTGCCACCAACACCGACTGCGAGCTCATCGATGCCATTACCGACGAGACTACACAGAACGCCAACGAGCGCGGTCTGGGCAACTATGTGCCCAGCAGCAGCTGGAACCGCCTGCCGCAGAACTGGAGCAACATGTACACCATGATAGAAAACGCCAACATTGCCATTGAGGGCATCAACAACTCGCCCATCAAGGACAATGCCAAGATGAAATATCTGCTCGGCGAGGCACTCACCATACGTGCCATGGTGTACTATGACCTCATCAAGAACTATGGCGACGTACCCCTGAAGCTGGAGGCTGCCAAGGCCGACGGTTCGAACCTGTACGTGGCCAAGACCGACCGCGACGTGATCATGGACCAGCTGCTGAAAGACCTTCAGCAGGCTGCCGACCTGCTGCCCTGGGCAGGACAGGCCGGCTACACCACCGAGCATGCCACCAAGGGCTTCGCCCTGGGCCTTGCCGCACGCATTGCCCTGGCCGAGGCCGGCTACTCCATTCGCGAGAGCCGGAAGGAAGGCTACGTGGACCTGAGCGAGAAGCGCGAGGGCCAGCAGGGCTACAGCGATGCCACCTACCCCACCATGCGCCCCGGCGATGCCAAGCGCCAGGAGCTCTATGAGCTGGCACTCGACTGCCTGAACAAAATCATTGCCGAAGGCCCACACAAGCTGAACCCCAGCTTCGACGACGAATGGACGCTGAGCAACCAGCTGAAGCTGGACCAGACCTACTACGAGAACCTCTTCGAGGTGGCCCACGGCCTGAACATGTCGGGCGAGATGGGCTATACGGCCGGTGTGAGAATGAGCTCGATCAGCACTCATTTTGGCTACAGCAACTCGTCGGGAAAGGTAAAAATTCCGGCTCCATTCTTCTACTCCTACGACCCCGAAGACACTCGCCGCGACGTGACCTGCGCCCCCTACGAGCTGCGCGATGCCACCTCTACGCAAACCTTCACCAACAACCCCTTCAACGGTATATACGTAGCCAAATGGGACGTGCGCAAGATGCCAGAAAACTGGCTTCAGATGAACAAGGCCGTGAGCCAGAAGACCGGCTATGGCATCAACTGGATCGTGATGCGCTATAGCGACGTGCTGCTCATGTATGCCGAGGTGGTGAACGAGCTCTTCGGCCCCACGGGTGCTGGCAACTGCGGCCTCACGGCCAAGGACGCCCTGGCCCAGGTGCGCCAGCGTGCCTTCCCTGCCGCCGCCCATGCCACCAAGGTTGCCGACTACGTGAACAATGCCGCTGCCAGCAAGACGGCGTTCTTCAATGCCATCGTCGACGAGCGGGCATGGGAGCTGGCGGGCGAGGCTATCAGAAAATACGACCTCGTGCGCTGGGGACTGCTCATAGACAAGTCGGTGGCCATGCTCGACAGCTACCGCAATGCCATCGCCAACGATGCCTATCCCTCGAAGCTCTTCTATAAAGAGAATGCCACGGCCGAAGAGTGGTACAAGATAGACTATGCCTCGGTGTGCTGGTATGCCGAACCGGAAGACCAGACGGGCTACAAGTCGGCCAGCTGGCTGGGGGGCGTGAAGAAAGAAGTAACCCAGGAAGACGGCACCAAGGTGAAGGAGATTGACGACACCAACGCCAACTATGCCTCGCTCAACTTCCTGTTCCGCGGCCTGTTCCATTACGACAAGTATGCTGGTTTCCAGGGTACTGCCGGCGTGGTGAACCGCCACCTCATCCCCATTGGCACAACCACCATCACCAATTCGAATGGTACGCTTCAGAATTCTTACGGATTCTAATCACATCTAATAAAAGAAAGGACATACTATTATGAATAAAGTTAGAAACATATCCTACATGGCCCTGTCGCTGCTCATGGGAGCTGCCGTCACATCCTGCCGCGACGTAAACGACTGGGACACCGATGGCTCGGCACCTCGACTGTTCAGCGTCAACGGCAGCAAGATTACCGTTGAGGCAGAAGACACCTACGCCCAGGTAACCTTTACCGGCGTGCCCGACGTATCGTATTATATAATAGAGGTGAGCCAAGACAGCCTCTACGACGACATTCAGCAGGGGGGAACGGCCACCTCGATAGTCTTCGGAACAGACAAGAGCATCACCAAGTCGCCCGTGACGCTGACAGACCTTGCCGGCGACAGCAAATACTTCCTGCGCATGAAGGCCGTGAGCGAGACCGTGGCAGAGTCGAAGTGGTCGTACCTCATCAAGAGCAACGCCGTATCGACCTTCAAGACCAAGGCCGAACAGATATTCAATGAGAGCGTGGCCTCCGACCGTGACGAAGACCGCATACGCCTGTCGTGGGATGCATCGAAGACGGTAACGAACATTCTGGTGCTTGATGGCAATGGCGATGAGATACAGAACATCACACTCGACGATGCGGCCAAGGCTGCCGGCGAGTTCACCGTGACGGGGCTCACGCCATCTACCACCTACACCTTCGTCATCAAGAACGGCGAAGCCATACGCGGCACGCTGCGCGTGGCCACCACGGCAGCAATGCCCAAGGCCAATTACAAGTATCTGCTGAGCGAAGAGGTGACGGTGATCTCGCAGGAACTGCTCGACGAGATAGCCGAGAATGCCAAGGCCGTGTCGGAAGACCCCAACAACTACAGTGTGACCATAGGCATCCCCGCAGGCACGACCATCGACCTGCACGGTGAAGCTGAAGACGGTTCGGCCACAAGCGTGAAGATTCCGGAAGGCATGTCGGTAACCTTCTTCGGGCTTGCCGGCGGTGCAGCACCCGTGCTGAACCTGTCGAAAGCCGTCGACATACGAGGCAGCCACGCCTACATCAGCTTCAACAACGTAGAGATAAAAGACGGCGGCTGCCAGTACGTCATCAACCAGAGCGAAGGCTGCACCGTGGGCGAACTGTCGTTCGTCGAGGTGACGCTCACCGACATGGCACGCTCGTGGGTGCGCCTGCAGGGCTCGTCGGCAAAGACCATCGAAACCATTGCCATCGACAATTGCATGGTAAAGAACCAAGGCAGCGGCAATTACGCGCTGCTCTACTTCAACAATGCAGCCTACAACGTCGGCAAAGTGAGCATCAAGAATTCTACCTTCGACACGATGATGCATAGCTTTATCGACTGCCGCAACGCCGTTGTCGGCTCTATCGACATCAGCAACTGCACCTTCTACAACATCATCGGCGCCGGCCGCTACTTTGTAGACGCGCAGAATGTGAATGTGCCAGTAGTGCTTACAAACGTGATTCTTGCCAAGGTAAACAACGAAACGGCGAAGGGCGTGCGCGACGCTTCGGTGGAAGCCGTCAACTCGCTCATGACCAGCGATTTCGTGCTGGCAAGCAACAAATTCAGCACCGACATCACTTACGAAGGCACAGCAGCCGACCTGTTCAAAGATCCCGAGAATGGCGACTTCACCATCAAGGACGCCTCGGTAAGCGCCGGCGACCCACGCTGGTTGGTCACGGAAGAATAAACATTGACATTTTCTGCACTTCAACAAAAAGCACGCAATCCTCTGCAAAGAAGGGTTGCGTGTTTTTATACGTGTTTTTATAGATTGACACCCATTCGTTTTACGCAAAATATTTGGAGTTTATGATAAAAAACACTATCTTTGCATCGGGAATTAAGAAAAGACAATATGAATGCCGATAACAAATATGTACGTTTCGACTGGGCCGTGAAGCGAATGCTGCGCGACAAAGCCAACTTTGGTGTACTGGAAGGCCTCATCACCGTATTGCTCAATGAGCCCGTACACATAGTGGAGCTGCTGGAAAGCGAAGGAAACCAAGAAGCCTACGACGACAAATTCAACCGCGTAGACGTAAAGGCGAAAAACGATGCCGGCGAGATATTCCTTGTAGAAGTGCAGCTCACCAGGGAAATCTACTACCTTGAGCGCATACTATATGGAACGGCAAAGGCCATCACGGAACATATACACCTGGGAAACACCTATAGCGAAATAAAGAAAATCTACTCTATCAATATCATCTATTTCGAATTAGGAAAGGGGGCCGACTATCTCTACCACGGCCAAAACAAGTTCGTAGGCGTACATACCCACGATACACTGAAAGTATCGACGAAAGAAGACGGCGTCATACGCCTGAGACTGCCCGAAGAGATATTCCCAGAGTATTTCATCATCAGAGTCAATGAATTCAATCAGGTGGCCAAGACACCACTGGAGGAATGGCTCGACTATCTGAAGAACGGACATATCAAAGACGACACCACAGCCCCAGGACTACAGGAAGCCCGCAGGAAATTGCAATACATGATGCTCGACAAAAAAGAGCGTTATGCCTATGACGAACACATCAATGCCGTGATGATACAAAACGACGTCTTAGGAAATGCCCGATTAGAAGGTCTTGCCGAAGGAAGGGAAGAAGGAAGAATCTTAGGAAGAGAAGAAGGAAGAATTTTAGGAAAGGAAGAAGGAAGAGCAGAGGGAAGAGCAGAAGGTGAGCGTCAAAAGGCGATGGAATTTGCCCGCATGCTGATTGCCGATGGTGAGAGTAAAGAAAAAATTGCCCGCTACACGGGGCTTTCTACCGAAGAAATAGAGAAACTTACATGAACATGAAAAAAATATTACTCTTACTCTGCCTCGTGCTTGCCATGCCAGCCTTGGCACAAACCACTCATGTACACCCCTGGCAGGGCAAGCGGGTGGCCTATCTGGGCGACTCGGTGACCGACCCGAACAACAAGGCCGCCAGCAAAAAATACTGGGGCTGGCTGAAAGACTGGCTGCAGATGGACGCCTACGTCTACGGCGTATCGGGCCGCCAGTGGAACGACATCCCCCGCCAGACAGCCAAGCTCAGACAAGACCATGGCAATGAGGTCGATGCCATCCTTATTTTCTGCGGCACCAACGACTACAACAATGGCGTACCCCTGGGTGAATGGTGGGACGAGCGCACCACACAGGTGGAATATGGCCACGGCCAAGCCAAGAAGATGGTGACACGGCGACAGCGCACGCCTGCCATGGACCCCACTACTTATCGAGGCCGCATCAACATTGCCCTCGACTCGCTCAAGCGCACCTACCCTGCCAAGCAGATCGTGCTGCTCACGCCACTGCACCGCTCCAGCTTCTTCGCCAATGAGAAAAACTGGCAATGCGACGAGTCGTACACCAATCAGTGTGGCGAGTATCTCGATGCCTACGTTGAGGCAACAAAAGAAGCTGCCAATGTCTGGGCCGTGCCGGTGATTGACTGGAACGCCACGAGCGGTCTCTTCCCGTTGCTTGATGAGCACGGCCAGTACTTCAACCGTCCTGCCGGAGGAGCCGAGGGTACCGACCTGCTACACCCCAACAACATCGGCCATAAGCGCATGGCCCGTACGCTCATGCAGCAACTGCTGGCATTGCCGTGCACGTTTGAAGATTGATAAATTAAAGATTGAAGAGCGCTCAACCAATATGACAAGAAAGCTTACCCCATGCATACTGTCTCTCGCCCTGCTGACCACCGCCGTTGCTGCTTGCAGCGACGCACCAGCAGCCTACAAGATAGGCATATCGCAATGTTCTGAAGACATCTGGCGCGAAAAGCAGAACGACGAACTGCGCATGGCCGCCTATCTGCACGACAATGTCGAGCTGTGCTTTGCCGCTGCCTACGACAGCGACGAGCGACAGGTGCAGCAGATAGACAGCCTCGTGGCCACCGGCATCGACCTGCTCATTGTGGCACCCAATCAAGTGGCCACCATTTCACCCGCCATCGACCGTGCCTACGACCAGGGCATACCCGTCATCGTCTTCGAGCGCAAGACCAGCTCGAAAAAATTCACCGCCTCGATGAGTGCCGACAACTACGAGATGGGACGCATGATGGGCATGTATATAGCAGGCCAGCTGAAGGGCACCGGCACCGTGCTCGAGGTGATGGGACTGAAGGGGTCGTCGCCAGCCATAGAGCGTCACAAGGGCTTTGCCGATGCCCTGAGCGAATACCCCTCGATCAGCCTCGTGGCCACGCTTCAAGGCGACTGGACAGAACAGAGCGCCTTCGACGCGACGCAGAGGTGGCTGAAGGAATCGGGCCAGAGCGTTCGGCAGGGAAGGAGCATCGACTATGTGTTCGGCCAGAACGACCGCATGGCCATGGGCGCACGCAGGGCCTTCGAAACATTCGACACCCGGCTGTCGACGAGATACTGCGGCATCGACGGTCTGCCAGGGGCCAACGGCGGCATACAGCTGGTGTGCGACTCACTGCTCGATGCCTCCTACATCTACCCCACCCATGGCGACAAGCTGCTACAGCTGGCCATCGACATTCTCGAAAACAACGACTACGAAAAAGAGTCAAAACTCATGTCGGCCCTCGTCACACGCGACAATGCCCGCGTGCTGCTCATGCAGGCCGAAGAGATAGCGCGCCAGTCTGGCTATCTGGACCAGTTGCACCAACGGGCCGACGGCTATCTGGCACAACTCGACACGCAACGGGCCATCACGTTCCTCGCCCTGGGCGTCATGTTGCTGCTCGTCATGGTGTTTGTGTTGCTTTTCCTATATCAGAAAGGAAAGATAAGCCTCCGTCGGCAGCGCGTAGTGAGCACGCTGTGGAATCTGGATGACGGTCACAACCAACAGATGAATTCCCAACCCCTCTCCCAGGAGCCTCTCCCCCACCCCGTCTCCAAGGAGCCTCACCCCCACCCCCTCGCTCAAGAGCCTCACCCCCAGCCCCTCTCCAAGGGGAGAGAGGAGTATATACCTTCAAGCGCAGAACAAGCAGCAGAGCTACCCACTCCCCTCTCCCCTTGGAGAGGGGCTGGGGGTGAGGCTCTTGAGCGAGGGGCTGGGGGTGAGGCCCTTGGCGGCACCTCGCTCTTCATCACCCGGTTCAAGGAAGTGGTAGAGTCGCAACTGAGCAACAGCGAGCTGAGCATTGAAGATCTGGCCGCCCAAATGAACCTGAGCCGGGTGCAGCTATACCGAAAGGTGAAATCGATCACCGGCTCTTCCCCCGTAGAGCTGCTGCGCACCGCACGCCTGAACCGAGGCTACCAGCTGCTGCTCACCACAGAGAAGAACATCTCCGAGGTGGCCTACGCCGTAGGCTTCACCGCCCCCAGCTACTTCGCCAAATGCTTCAAGGAGGAATTCGGCATGAGTCCCACCGATGTAAAGAAATAGGCAGACATATAGAGCGCAGGCGTTTACAAAAAAATCGTTCATTGTCGGTAAGAAATGTTTCATTGAAACAATTTTCGACCGCAACGAACGATTTTTTCATTGCTTTTGGTGATTGAAGAACTAACTTTGCCGCAGTTTTTCAATACTAACCCAAAAAACATTTATGAAACATTTAAGAAAACTCCTACTGAGCTTCGCGCTCATGTTTGCCAGCGCCATTGCCGTTGCGCAAACGGAGATTACCGGCACCGTGCTGGACCCGCAGGGCGAGCCCATCATTGGTGCCACTGTCATGGAGAAAGGCACCTCGAACGGTGCCGTTACCGACTTCGACGGCAACTTCCGTGTGAAGGTCGATGCCGGCAAGACGCTTGTGTTCAGCTACATCGGCTTCGAGAAACAAGAGCTGCCCGCCAAGGCAGGCATGCAGGTCACGATGAGAGACAACGCCGCCGAGCTGGCCGAAGTGGTGGTGACTGGCTATCAGGTTCAGCGTAAGGCCGACCTGACCGGATCGGTGGCCGTGATGGACATGAAAGGACCAAAGAGCGAAAGCGAGCCAAACATTCTGAACTCTATGCAAGGCAAGCTACCCGGCGTGAACATTGTGACCGATGCCGCTCCTGGCGGCGGCAGCACCTCTATCCGCGTGCGTGGCATGGCCTCTGTCAATGGTGGCGAACCACTCTACGTCATCGACGGCGTGGCATCGACCGAGAACCTGAACTCGCTCAACGCTGCCGACATCGAGTCGATACAGGTACTGAAAGATGCCTCCTCGGCATCTATCTATGGCAGCCGTGCCGCCAACGGCGTGATCATCATCACCACCAAGCGCGGCAAGGAAGGCAAGATGGCCGTCAACGTGAACTACAACGTGGCCCTGCAGACCGTGGCTAAGTCCTTCGACGTGCTCAACACCGAGCAATGGGGGCGTGCCTACTGGCAGGCAGCACAAAACGACGGCATACCTCCCCTCGGGGCAGCATCGCTCTATGGCACCGGAGCCACCCCGCAGGCAGTGGGCACCCTTAATGGGCATAATGTAGCCGATACCGACTGGCAAGACGAGGTATACGGCTCGGCATGGACACACAATCTCTCGGCCAGCATCTCAAACGCCTCGGAAAAGGGCAGCTATCTCCTCTCAGGCAACTACATCAACCAGAACGGTTTGATGAACGAGACCTTCTACCGCCGGTTCACGGCCCGTGTAAACTCTACATACAACTTTAACAAATACGTGCGCATAGGCGAGAACCTCATGGTGGCCAACTGGCAGAACCGAGGCTCAAGCACCAGCGACGAGCGCGGCATCCCCTTCAGTGCCATGCGCCAGCACCCGGCTGTGCCCGTCTATACCCAGGACGGCGGCTTCGGCAACGCGCAGACCATGTTGGGCTCCGACATCGACAACCCCATACAGACCCTCTACAACAGCCGCGACAACTCCAACAACTCGTGGCGCATCTTCGGCAATGCCTATCTTGAGGTGATGCCCATCAAGGGCCTTACGCTGAAGAGCAACATCGGCGTGGAGCACTCGCAGTTTCTCAACAAGACGCTCACACGAAAGGTGAAAGAGACCGATGCCAACACCAACCGCGCCGTGAGCCGCGGCTATGGCGAGGGCGACACCTGGACATGGACCAACACCGCCAACTACCTCTTCGACATTGCCACCCAGCACCACTTCACCGTCCTCTTCGGCACCGAGGCCATCAAGTATTCGTATGAAGATCTCTCTGCCTGGCGCAACGACTATGCCTTCGAAGATGCCGACTACATGCAGATAGGCGCCGGCTCGGGCACGATGACCAATGGTGGTGGCAAGCAGGAGTGGTCACTGTTCTCGCTCTTCGGCAAGATAGACTACAACTTTGCCGACCGCTACCTCTTCTCGGCCACGCTGCGCCGCGACCAGAGTTCGCGACTGGCCAAAGACAACAACTCGGGCGTCTTCCCCGCCTTCTCGGGTGCCTGGCGCGTGAGCGAGGAGAAGTTCTGGCCGCAGAACAACATCGTGGGCGACGTGAAGCTGCGCCTGGCATGGGGACAGAACGGCAACTCGTGGATGCCCTCCAACTATCCTGCCTATACCACCTACGTTTATGAGCTGGGCAATGCCGCCTACGACCTCAACGGCACCAACACCGGCCTGGTGAGCGGCGTGAAGATCGCATCGACCGGCAACCCCGACCTGAAATGGGAGACCACCACACAGACCAACATCGGTATCGATGCCTATCTCTTCAACGGTGCCGTGAGCCTGGGCTTCGACTACTACTGGAAGAACACCAAGGACATGATTACCAAGCCCGCCGCCCCTGCCGTGGCAGGCGAGAATGCCGACATGTATACCAATACCGGCGAGATGAAGAACCGTGGCTTCGAGCTGAACCTGGGCTACCACTCGCCCAAGTATGGCGACTTCTCGTGGGACGGCAACCTGAACCTCTCTATGTATCGCAACGAGCTGGTGAAGCTCAACGATGACGTGGAATACATGGGGGGCGACTTCCGCCTGATAGAAGGCCAGCCCATGGGCGTGTACTACGGCTATGTGAGTGACGGCATCTTCCAGAACGCCGACCAGGTGGCCAACCATGCGCAGCAGCCCGGCAAGGGCGTGGGCAGGCTCATCTACCGCGACCTGAACGGCGACGACGTGGTCGATGCCAACGACCGCTGCATCATCGGCGACCCCAACCCCGACCTGAGCATGGGCCTCACCCTCACCGCCAACTACAAGAACTGGCAGCTCTCGGCATTCTTTGCCGGCGACTTCGGCTTCGACATCTACAACGTGACCCGCATGCAGCTCGAGCTCATGAGCTATGGCAACACCTATACCAACCGGGGCGTAGACGTGCTCGACGCTTGGCGACCCGACAACACCGGTGCCGAGATTCCCGCCCTGAGCACCGTCGACGACAACAACGAACGGCGCATGTCGACCTATTTCGTGGAAGACGGTTCCTATCTGAAGTGCAAATACGTGAAACTGGGCTATACCTTCGACCAGAAGTGGATGAAGACCATCGGCCTGCAGGCCATGAACCTCTATGCACAGGTAGACAATCTCTTCACCATCACCGGATATAAGGGCCTCGACCCCGAAGTGCCCGTGGCCGACTACAACTCGGTGCGCATAGACCGTGGACCCTATCCACGTGCACGAACCTTCTCAATGGGACTGAACCTTACTTTCTAAATTGAAAATCGAAAATTGAAGACAGAGAACTGAAAATTAAGTATTATGACTACCAAATATAGAAATATCTTTTATGCCTGTCTGGCATGCTGCGCCATCAGCGCAGCAACGACCAGCTGCAGCGACATGCTCGACACGACCCCCCAGGGCATCTTCACCGCTGAGCAGCTCAACGGTGCATCCAGCGAGGCACTCGACGGGCTGATGGCCTCGGCCTATGCCGGACTCGAAGGCCACTTCATTGGCAACAACGAGGCTTTTGCCGGCCCCTCCACCAACTGGATTTTCGACGTGCGCAGCGACGATGCCTACAAAGGCGGCGGCGGCACGGGCATGGAAGAGAACATACACCTGCTTGAGGTGAGCGAGATCAATGCCGACAACGTGAGCGGACTCGACAAGTGGCGCAACAACTACTGGGCCATCGTGCGTGTGCACAAGGCCATGCTCGCCCTCGAGCAGGCCGGGTCGGTGCAGAACGGCGACCAGCTGCTCGGCGAGCTGAAAGCCCTGCGCGCCTGGTATTACTTCGACCTCATACGCATCTTCAACCGCATTCCCTACGCCACCGAGCATGAAGATCTCACCACCAAGGCCAACGACGAGTTCAGCCGCGACGAAATCTTCTCCTTCATCAAGCGCGACCTCACCGAGGCCATTGCCGCCCTGCCTGCCGAGCGACACGCCACCCGCATCACCCGCACCACCGCACAGGCCATGCTCGCCAAGGTGTGTGCCTTCCTAAGCGACTGGGAGGGAGTGAAGGAGAATGCCGGAGCCGTGATTGCCAGCAATCAGTACAGCCTCTACCCAAACTTCGGCGACCTCTCG
Source organism: uncultured Prevotellaceae bacterium (assembly GCA_946406555.1). Taxonomy (GTDB): domain Bacteria; phylum Bacteroidota; class Bacteroidia; order Bacteroidales; family Bacteroidaceae; genus Prevotella. The sequence goes on from CAMJLB010000045.1 coordinate 14,920, forward strand.
AAGATTGAATGCAACAACGGCCCGGAGAGCATCTTCGCCATGCAGTGCTCCACAGCCAACAACAACAGCCACATCAACTGGGCCAACCTGCTGAACTGCACCTACAGCGAAGGCGACCTCTACGGTACGGGCGACGACTTCTTCTATGCCTCGCAGAATCTGGTCAACGCCTTCCGAACCGACCCCGTCACAGGCCTGCCCTATCTCGACGGATCGTTCAACAGCGTCAACGTGACCGCCGACTATGCCGGCACCCTCGACCCACGCCTCGACTTCACCGTGGGACGCATCGGCATGCCCTGGCGCAACCACACCTACACCCAGGGCTGGTGCCGGGCCTACGACATCTATGGCGAATACAGCAACAAGAAGAGTTGGCCTGCCCCTGAGCAGTGCTTCCAGGGATGGCCCTGGGGCTGCAGCTCGCTCAACTTCATGTTCCTGCGCTATGCCGACATACTGCTCTTGCAGGCCGAAGCACTCATAGAGACCGCCACGGGCAACAATGCCGCCGAAGACGAGGGACTGAAACAGGCACGCACACTCATCAACCAGGTGCGGCAGCGTGCCGCCAACAGCATCGACGGCAGCTATTCGCCCATCGACCTCGACCCATCGAAGGCCGACTACTACGTGGGGCTCTACCGCGACGACTGGGACGGTAACCTCTACTGGACCAAGAACCAAGCACGACTGGCACTGCGCATGGAGCGCCGCCTGGAGCTGGCCATGGAAGGGTGGCGATGGTTCGACCTCGTGCGCTGGGGCAACGACTACCTCATGCAGACCATGAACAAGTATATGGAGGAAGAAGCACGACTACGCCCCTACTATCAGGGCCGCTCGGTGAGTGCCAACGAAATCATGCTGCCCGTGCCGCAGGTGGAAATCGACAACTCGAACGGTCTTTACAAGCAGCTTTGATGGTCGAAGAGTGAAAAAAGAATATTGAACATTGTAAACAGAATACTAAGAATATGATTACCAAGATAAATAAATTATTCTGCGCCGGCATGGTGAGCTGCGCCATTGCCGCTGCCCTCACTTCCTGTTCTGATGTGGAATATGTCGAGTCGGCCTCCCAGCAAGTGGTCGGCGTGCGCAATCTCGTGGCCGACTATCAGCAGGGCAGCCGCGAGGTAACCCTGCGCTGGACCAACCCCGGCGGCAGCCAGACGGGCATACGCATCATCAAGGACCAGAAAGACATCATGGACTTCGACGAGGTGATGGACAACTACTTCATCAAGAAGGCAGCCACCAATGTCGACGTGGCCTATACCGTGAAGGCCCGCTACGGCGAGGTATTCTCCGAGGGTCAGACCGTGCGTTTCAACATTGCCTACGAGAAGAAGAAGGCATCGACCATGATCGCCATGCTCGTGCCCAACGACTATGAGCAGAGCGACGACGAGCGAGACGCCGTGGCCTGGTTCAAGAAGGCCTACGTCGACGCCGGCAAGGGCGTGCTGCTCACCCCTGCCACCATCGGCCAGCTCGACATAGAGCAGCAGGTGGCCTGCTGGGTGATGTGCGACCGCATCGGCATCGACAAGGGCTTCGACAAGCTGCCAGGCGACCTGGCCGGCAATGCCACCATCGAGGCACTGAAAGCTTTTGCTGCCGACGGCGGCAACCTACTGCTCACCAATCACGCCACACAGCTCACCGTGGCCCTGGACCGCATTCCCGAATCGCTCGCACCCGGCATCTTCGGCAGCGGCGAGGGTGGCCAGAACAACGACGTGTGGGGGTCGCAGCCCATCATCGGCAATGCCGAAGGGCAGATCTACGACCACTCCGGTCACGACATCTATCGCGGCATGACCTTCACCAGCGGACTCTACGAGCGCAGCATCTACTGCTTCGAGGGGGCAGGCATCAAGGGCGACCACAACTGCATGTGGGACCTCAACGCCTTCGGATTGGTTCCCGAGCCCAACGTGGTGAAGGCCTGGGAGGAGAAGACCAATTCCACCGTGCTCGGCACGTGGAACCACGTGGTAGACTACTGCTGCGCCGGCATCATCGACTTCAACCCCACCACCACCTTCCCCGGACGCATACTGGCCGTGGGCCTGGCCTCCTACGAATGGAACATTGGTGGCACCAACGAGTATCAAGGGCAGCTGGAGCGCTTCACCACCAACTGCCTAAGCTATATCAGTCAGCCAGCCGAGAAGAAGGTGGCCATGCTCGTGGCCAACGACTATGAGCAGAGCGACGACGAAAAAGACGCCGTGGCCTGGTTCAAGAAGGCATACGTCGACGCAGGAAAGGGCGTGCTCCTCACCTCTGCCACCATCGACCAACTCGACATCGAGGTGAACCCCGTGTGCTGGGTGATGTGCGACCGCATCGGCATCGACAAGGGCTTCGACAAGCTGCCCGGCGACCTGGCCGGCAATGCCGTCATCGAGGCGCTGAAAGCCTTTGCTGCCGACGGAGGCAACCTCCTGCTCACCAACCACGCCACACAGCTCGCCGTGGGCCTGGGCCGCATTCCCGAATCGCTCGCCCCCGGCATCTTCGGCAGCGGCGAGGGTGGCCAGAACAACGACGTGTGGGGCTCGCAGCCCATCATCGGCAATGCCGAAGGGCAGATATACGACCACTCCGACCACGACATCTACTGGAACATGCAGTTCACAAGCGGGCTCTACGAGCGCAGCATCTACTGCTTCGAGGGCGCAGGCATCAAGGGCGACCACAACTGCATGTGGGATCTCAATGCCTTCGGACTGGCACCCGAACCCAACGTGGTGAAGGCCTGGGAAGAGAAAACCAACTCTACCGTGCTCGGAACGTGGAACCACGTGGTAGACTACTGCTGCGCCGGCATCATCGACTTTGCTCCCACCACCACCTTCCCCGGACGTATCCTGGCTGTGGGTCTGGCCTCATACGAGTGGAACATTGGCGGTGTCAACGACTACCAGTCGCAGTTGGAGCAGTTCACCAGCAACTGCATCAGCTACCTGAAGTAACATAGAAGCCTCACCCCCAGCCCCTCTCCCCTTGGCGAGGGGCTGGGGGTGAGGCTTTTTTATCATTACAAAGTCTATGAAACAGAAAAAACAACTCTTCTTCGCTGCCGCCCTCGCCTGCAGCAGCACCTTTACCGCACTGGCCCAGCAGGTAGCCCATTTCGACATGTCGCTCACCAGTGACGGCAAGATTACCGAGGCCGTAGGCCTGTCGCAGGCCGCCGTGCAGTCGCAGCTGGCAGCCTTCACCGTAGCCAGCCCCTACGGACAGGCACTGCGCTTCGATGGCTACAGCAACTATGTGGTGGCCAGCGTGCCCGCAAGCACCTTCAGCACCGAGACGCTCACCCTGACCGTGGTGCTGGCCGCCGAGAGCTACCCCATGATGCAGGTCGACGTGGCAGAGACCACTCCCACCTACGCCACCATCTGCGGCAACCTGAGCGGCAAGCAAGGCATTGCCCTACAGCTCTCGTCGCAAGGCGACCTGCGCTTCCAGTTCGGCTCGGCCTACGCCAACGGCTACCTCTTCACCATCGACGGCACGCAGAAGCTGCCACGCGGCAAGTGGTGCACCGTCAGTGCCGTGCTCAGAAAAGCGGCCAACCAGGCCAAGCTCTATCTCGACGGACAGGAGATAGGCACCAGCCGCATGAGCCGCTCCGACATCGTGCACAGCACGGCACCCTTCCTCATAGGCAAGGATGCCACCGAGGTGAAATCGGGGCCCTTCCTCATCAACACGTTCTGCGGACTCATCGACGACATCAGCATCAGCAACGAGGCGGTGACTCCCCCTACGGCTCCCGAGGGAGCTTCTATAGACCAGCGTCCCGACTTCTCCTACCCCCTGTCGCGCTATGCTAATGTAGCCCCCTCGGGGGCAGAAGGGGGAGCCTGGCGCCCTCTCTACCATGCCATGCCTTCGGGCAGCTGGACCAACGAGACCCACGGCATGCTCTACAGCGACGGCCGCTACCACCTGTTCTTCCAGAAAAATGCCAACGGCCCCTATATGTCGCGCCTGCACTGGGGACATATCTCGAGCGACAACCTCTATCAGTGGCGCGACGAGCCCATCGCCGTTTATCCCGGCGAAGCCTATGACCTGAAAGGATGCTGGAGCGGATGTGCTTATCAGGATGGCGACACACCTTATATATTATATACCGCAGTAGACAACGCCCGTGCCACCATCGCCAAGGCCAAGGCCCTGGATGCCACGCTCGCCGACTGGCAGAAAGAGGGCATCGTCGTCGACGGCCGTCCAGCCGGGCTGAGCGATGATTTTCGCGACCCTTACTACTTCGAGGCCGACGGGCAGCGGTACCTCATCGTGGGCACCAGCAAAAACGGCATCGGTGCCTGCACGCTGCATAAATACCAGAACGGCACATGGACCAACGACGGAAGCATCTTCTTCCAAGGCACTACCCGCGCCGAGCACGGCACCTTCTGGGAAATGCCCAACGTGACGCCCATGGGCGACGGCCGCTGGCTCTTCACCTGCACCCCGCTGGGCACCGCCCAGGGCGTGCGCACGCTCTGTTGGGTGGGCACCATCGGCAGCGACGGACGCTTCACCTCCGACGGGCGCGGCATGCAGTACCTCGAGATGGGCGGCATCGGTCGCGACGGCTACGGCCTGCTCTCGCCCACCATTCTGCCCACAGCCTCCTCTTGCCTGCTCATAGGCATCGTGCCCGACAAGCTGCCCACGCAGCAGAATTTCGAAATGGGCTGGGCCCACAACTACTCGCTGCCACGCGAAATCTCGCTCGATGCCGACGGCCAGTTGGTGCAGCGCCCCTATAGCGGGCTTACGGCCATGCGCACCGCCACCGCCATAGAGAAAGACCTCACACTGAGCGGCACCGAGAGCCTTGCCCCCATCAGCGGCCGCCGGGTAGAGCTGCTGGGCCGGTTCACCGTGGCTTCGGGCAGCACCTGCGGCTTCCGGTTCCTGCGCCAGGGCGACCACTGCGCCCAGCTCGCCTACGATGCCGTCACCGGCATGCTCACCCTCGACCTCACCACCCTGAGCCGCACGCCCAACGATGGCGGCAGCTACAACGGCATCTACACGGCCGCGCTGCCGCGCAAGGTGAATGCCGGCGAAGAACTGACGCTACACGTGTTTCTCGATGGCTCCATTGCCGACATCTTCGTATGCGACCGATGGGCTTTCTCGGTGCGCCTCTTCCCCACCAATGCCGACGAGACCGAGTGCGAAGCCTTTGCCACACTGCCCACCGCAGCCAGGGTCGACGCATGGGTGCTCGACCCCTCGCAGAGCACGTCTGCGGGCGTGGGAAAAATAGCCTACCGCACATCAGCCGACACTGGCTGCTTCGACCTCCAGGGGCGCCGTCTCCATGCTGCCCCCAGTCATGGCATCTATATCGAGCAGGGGCGAAAAATCCTGAAATAGCAAAAAGCTACTGAAAAAGGAAAAAGAACGAAGCCGATGCTCGATTCTCTCATCATCCTTGGCATGGCCACGGTCTCGCTGGGCACCATCAGCGAGGCCGACGGCCCCGTGGAGCACACTTTCTGGCTGCGCAACGAGGGCCGCGACACCGTGGCCCTCGTGCAAGGCTACACCTCATGCGGCTGCACCACCCTCCACCTTGGTGCCGACAGCCTCGTGGCCCCTGCCGACAGTGTGGCCGTGGTACTGCGTTTCAACCCACGTGGCAAGGGCGGCGAGTTTCTCGAAACCGGCACCGTGGTCTATACATCAAAGTCGGAAGTCTGCTGTCAAGCACAAAGAAAGCGCGTCACCATGTCTTTGGTCGGCACCTGTGTCAGCAGCGAAGAGACGTTGCTGCGCCAGTTCCCCATTGCCCTGGGCCGCGGGCTTCGCCTCTCGTCCAACCGCTTCGACGTAGGCCCCATGCGCCCGGGCGAGCATCGCGAGCGCACCGTCGTGGTGCTCCACACAGCCACGGGACGGCAGGAAGCCATCACGGCCCGCCTCGCCGTCACGGCCCAGATGCCCAAGGGCATCCAACATCTTCCTGTAGAGATTGCCACAAGCGAAGGCACAATGCTTATTGTCACTTTCGACGTGCTGGTAAAATGATTCGGTGTAAGCACGGAAAAAAAATCGAGCTACAGCGAATAACAGCCGCGTCATTTATTTATTGAATGTATATTTTGTAGCGGTTGGTGAGATGAGAATATAATGTCCGGGCCCCTACATTGGCAGAGCCCCCATTGCACGGCATGTTTTTTTATGAAAGAAATATGAATAATGTGAATAATTTTATCCAAAAATAGGAATAAATTGTTATATGTATTTTTGGCAGAATTATTCACATTATTCACATTTCTTTCAAAAAAAATCAAAGACAACCGTCTTTCAAAACATTTGCCCTTGCGGGCAATCGGGCTGGCACGGGGCCTGCCCCTACACTGGCAGAGGCAACCGCACAGCACGTAATATTTTGGGGTTAATTGAAAAGTGGCTTCTATATAACTAGCGGTTATTTCACTGCTTTGCAGTAGGAGCGTTCGGCATCTTGCCGAACATTGTTGTGCGGCAGGATGCCGCACCCTCCTACTTTGATGCTGCATGAATATGCATGCTGTTTTTCGATTTTCAAGACAAAATAAAATCGTGTTTTAGAACGGCAGAAGGCTGCCACGCCCTCGCTGGGAATGTCGCAGAACGCCATCGGCAACGTCATTCAGCCTCCGTTGCCCCATCGCGGTGGCTCACCGAAGCTGCCGTTCATGCATGGCGCCCCGCTTGTTCTGCCTTCCTTAGGGTGCAATACAGCGTTGATTGCATCGCAAAACAGGCTGAATCGATGTGCAAAACAGTCTGAATTGCCACCTAATTCAGCCTGAATTGCAGCAACATCTTTTCTTGATTTTACAACACGTTAACTATCAGTGGTTTATAAAAATCGTCGAGATTTTAAAATTCTCGCCAAAGAGTTGGCAATCTTCCAAATTTTCAAATCTCAGCGATTTTCACCGTTTATTTATGCAATATGACGTTGCATAAATATTCGGTAAGCGATATTCATATTTTCTTTTAAGGCTTCTGCGCACGATGCGGCACTATTCCACAATCTTCCAGTCGTCGACACAGCGCTGCTGGCTGTTGAAGTTCACGCCTATCTTGTAGACCGGACGCCGGTCGGCGGCGAAGGGTTTGGCATAGCCTTTCTCCTCTATCTGCCGCAGGGCTTCGTCGGCGGTCTTGTCGAGCTCGAAATCCGTGGATTCCGCTTAAAGTGGTAGAGGGGTCAGTCATCATCTTTTACTACGTAGCAGCCTTTTGTCTTTTGGAACTTATCCTCCCCGCGGTTGAAAAATGTCCTGATGTCATATAAATAGTGCACTACATACTTCCGCCCTCCGAATTCTATTGAGAAGGCCAGTGCATAGACCAGTGGTGGATTGCTCAGCACGCTGAAACACATATTCTTCATCTCTACGTCAATGCTGTCGCTTGACTGCAGATCTATGACGACAGCCCTTTGCTTCTGCAGCTCCATGCTGGTGTCCATGCGGTGGAATGCCAGCGAGTAGACAAGTTTATGACGGTCGGTCAGCATTTCCGTTTCTTCGAGCATGCTATGCGTATATCGTGTTGCATGAGAGATGGAGTCGGCCAGTCGCTGAACTTTCGCTTTGTCTTCATCCGTATTCATGGGAAGGGCGCGAAACACTCCAAGGCTGTCGGCCGGTCGTTGGTAGGAACTGATTGGTGAGGCATAGACGACTGCATCTTTTAGTTTCTCGCGCTCAGAAAAACGCAAGGGGTGTCTTTCCAGGTAGTTCCTGTTCAGTTTTGCATCTACATAATATATCCTCGCCAGAGAGTCTACATAGCCAGCCACTTCCTCGCTCGTCATATACACATCCTTCACCTTCTTCTGCGAAGCGCAGCCCATAAGTACAATAATACCGATAAAAAATATTACTTTTCTCATTGTTTAAATATATTCATTTCTTCCTTTTGCTAATCAAAGGAATTGACCACTGGCGCATAAGTCTCTCTATTATCAATAACCCATTGGCGCTGACAATCATGATTGCCAGGAACACTTATTATTTTTTTCTGCTGGTATACCGTAAGTTATCAATTTACTTAAAATCTTATCATAAAATACATAATAACTGGTAGTGTCGTCGGCTGCTTGAACGAGATCACCACCAATCAGTATGTGTGCATCATTGTATTGTAATGAAATAAGTTGCTGCTTGACATCCTCGCAAAATGCTTTTATTACTGCACCTTCATTCTCTGGTTTCTTACCTGTCAAGTGAATATCTGAAAAATAAACAAGAATTGATTTCATTATTCTATAGTCATTTAAAATAATTAAACTGTTTGTTCCTATTACTCCTTGTTCGTACTATATTTCTTTTGTTTCAGTATTTCCTTCTCAATGTTGGGCAACGAGGCTACGAATTTCTCAAAGCGAACCCTGCCCATACGTTCGTAAAGAGCACGTCCCAGATGATAGACTTTCGTCTGTAGCAACTCAGGCATATAGCCGTCGGGATTCGAGTCGGC
>CAMJLB010000046.1 GCA_946406555.1 uncultured Prevotellaceae bacterium
AGAGTTGTCCCTTTACCTTCTCACACTCATCAGATTTCAAGAAGGGAAGTGAGGCATTAAGCACAGTGCCAGCAGCTTCCTCCTTGTCGGGCTGACTATTCATATAACGCTTGACATCGCACTCCTGGCGATAGCTGAAACTACGATAGCCGTCCTGAACATAATCGAGTACTGCCCTAACGGCAGCTCGTAGCAGTTCTGAGAGGGTTGACAGATAATGGCCAATCCGTTCGCGATAATCATTGATGATGCTATCTTTTTGTCTGATTATTCTGTCTTTCTCTTGATTATCCTGCTGATGTCGAAATTCCTCACCTTTATACTTGGCTTGAAGTTCTTCGATTTTCTTATCCTTTTCTGCGAGTTGGTGGCTCTGTTTGTTTCGTTCTGCTTCCATATGCATAGTCCTTCGTGTCTCCGTGTCTTTGTGTACAAAAAAATGAAGTACGCAGAGAAACGGGGGCCAGAGTTCTCCCTTCGTTTCTTCACATCTGCTCCCCATCTGCTTCCACTGATCAAAGCCTCCATACGATACTTATTTCTTGGTATTGCGTATGTCGGGAAAAAGCAGTACCTTTGCAACCGTTTTCGAGTACTTCATTTTATTATCTACTGAAATGATAACAAGACACTATGCCCCTAAAGCTACAATACCGTTATTATTGTGGTTCTGCGCTCTTTCCTGTTTTGCCCAGAATCGGGGCTACACCCTCCATGTCAGTGTAAGCGACAAAGTCAGCCGTGAGGCCATTGTGATGGCCACAGTGCAGCTGCAACCCTCCGTCGCCGCCACCGTGACCGATGCTGACGGGCGTGCCACGATAGGTAACGTGCCGGCCGGCGACTACACCTTGCAGTTGAGCTACGTGGGCTACGAGCCCGTCAGCATGCAACTGAAGGTGACGAAAGACCTGCAGCTGGCCTTCCAGATGCAGCCCACGTCGCTGGCCCTGAAGGAGGTGACGGTGGTGGCCCGCCAGCGCGAGAGCGGAGCCTCGACCAGTAGCGTGATAGGGCGCCAGGCCATAGACCACCTGCAGGCCACGTCGCTGGCCGACGTGATGCAGCTGCTGCCTGGCCAACTCATGGACCGCCCCAGCCTCACCGCCCGCCAGGGCCTGCAGCTGCGTACGCTGGGCAACAACAGTACACAGGCTTTCGGCACGAGCATCGTCGTCGACGGCATACCCATGTCGAACAATGCCGAGCTGGCCCCCGGCACCTTCAGCAAGACCGCAGCCACAGGCACCGACCTGCGGCAGATAGCGGCCGACGACATCGACGAGGTAGAGGTAATCCGAGGCATCCCTTCGGCCGAATATGGCGACCTTACCTCTGGTCTCGTGGTGGTGCACTCGAAGGTAGGTGTCACCCCTTGGCAGGTAAAGGCCAAGGTGAACCCCGCCCTGCAGAACTACTCGGCCGGCAAAGGCTTCAGCCTGGGCAGCGGCGGCATCGTCAATGCCAGCGCCGACTATGCCCAGGCATGGGGCGACCCCCGGAAGAAAGATCAGTCGTTCGACCGCTACACGTTGAACCTGGGCTACGGCAAGGACCTGGGACGGCGGCTGAACACCAATACCAAGCTGCGCCTGGTGCACTCGAAGGAGTGGAACGGCAACGACCCCGACGCCCTCCAGGACGGCACCGAGAACAAGGCCACCCTTACCACCCTCGCCATCACCCACAACGGCAGACTACAGGCCGGCCTCCCGCTGCTGCGCACACTGAAATACACTGCAGGCCTCTCGCTGTCGTGGCAGGACAGTCGCAATACCACCATCGTGCCTAACAGCACGGGGCTGCTGCCACTGCACACCGCCCGCCAGACGGGATACTACTCGCTGCCCTGGCTCACCACTTCCTATCAGGCCACGGGTATCACCGAGAGCAGGCCCGGCAACGTGTTCGCCAAGGTTACCGACGACTTCTTTCTGCGGCGGGGCAAGACGGTGCAGACCTTCAAGGTGGGCATGGACTATCGCTGCGACTGGAATAGCGGACGGGGCTACTACAACGCCGACGAGCAGCATCCCTATCGCTCGAACAGCAACGGGCGCCCACGACCTTTCGACGATATTCCCGCCTTGCACCAGTTCTCGCTTTTTGCCGAAGACCAGTTCACCTACCATATAAATAAGGTGAACCGCCTGCGGGTGAACTTCGGCCTGCGCTTCACCGCCCTGCAGCCCTTTGAAGCCGAGGCCACCACGGCACTCTCGCCACGGCTCAACGTGGCCTTCTCTGTCACAAAATGGCTCGACGTCAGGGCCGGGGTGGGCATGAACTCGAAGACCCCCGGCCTGAATCACCTCTATCCCGACAAGAAATACAACGACGAGGTGGTGGGCAACTTCACCCTCGATGCCACTGCGCCCGCCTACTATAGCTATACCAACGTCTACAATGTGGAGCGCTCGGCAGGACTGAAAAATGCTACCACCACCAAGATGGAGGCGGGTATCGACATCAAGCTCCTACACCTCTGACATCATACCGCCGGTGGCCGCAACACAGCATCTGCCCGCAGTCATCCATAACCTGCAGGGCCAGCGACTGGCCACCATGCAGAAAGGCAACAACATCGTGGCCGGGAAAAAGATTCTCGTGAAGTAATACAGAAAGCCCCCTTAACGAGAAGTTAATAATTGGTTGGCGCACATCGTTGCATTATTTCAGCATCAGTGCGCCAGCCATTTTTCAATTGTCGAATTACTGCTGTCAATACCTTAATAATTCCTAATTTTTTGTGAATGTTCTTGCTTTGATAAGGGAAAAATAGTAATTTTGGAAACTGTAATCATCATTATACAAAAAATGAAGCTACATTCCTATACAATATACACAGCATTATTCCTTTCACTCTCACTGCCTCTGCAGGCGCAGAAGATAACGGTAGGCTCAACCATGACCAAAGACGGCGGCGCCTATAATGGCGAAATGGTGGGCGGCAAGCCACAGGGCAAAGGCAAGGCCGTATATCCCAATGGCGACTGGTATGAGGGCGAGTATGTGAAAGGCAAGCGCCAGGGTTATGGCATCTATACGTTTATAGACGGCGAGAAATATGAGGGTCAGTGGTTGCAGAACCATCAGCACGGCCAGGGCACGTTCTACTTCATGAACAACAACAAGTATGTGGGCCTTTGGTTCAAGGACTACCAGCAGGGCCATGGCGTGATGTACTACTTCAATGGCGACAAGTACGACGGCCAGTGGAAGGAAGACAAGCGCGAAGGGCGTGGCACCTACACTTTTGCCAACGGTGCCTTCTACAGCGGCGAATGGAAAGACGACAAGAAAAGCGGGAAGGGCACTTTCGTCTGGGACGATGGCTCGAGCTATGATGGCCAATGGGCCAACAACATGCGCAACGGGCGCGGCATCTTCCGCTATGCCACCGGCGACCAGTATGAGGGCCAATGGGAGAACGACATTCAGCACGGTAAGGGTATCTACCGTTTCCAGAACGGCGACGTCTACGAGGGCGACTACCTGCAGGGCAAACGTTCGGGAACGGGCATCTTCCGCTATGCCAACGGCGACAAATATACCGGACAGTTCCGCGAGGGAAACAAGCACGGGCAAGGCACGCTCGTGTGGCAGAACGGCAACACATACGTGGGCCAGTGGCAATACGACCAGCCCAACGGCAAGGGAAAGCTCACCACCAAGCAGGGCGACGTGGTAGACGGGCAGTTCAAGAACGGACAACCCGACGGCGAGTGCATAGGCCATCTGGCCGACGGTTCGAAGTTTAAGGCCCACTTCCGCAATGGACAGCGGCACGGAAAGGCCATCGAGGAAAGCAAGGACGGCAAGCGCTTCGAAGGCAACTATACAGAGGGAAAGCGCGACGGAGCCTTCGTGGAAAAAGACCGTAACGGTAATGTCACCGCAAAGGGTACCTATACCCGGGGCCACAGGAACAGATAAGTTTTAGAACTAAATATAAGAGAATACTATGGTAATAGACACTTTAGACAATTTTGGCAAGTATGTGGGCCTGAACCCACTCTTTGCCGAGGTAGAGAAATTCTTGAAAGAGAACGACCTGAACACCCTTGAGCCGGGAAAGCACCCCATCAAGGACAAAGACCTCTTTGTGAACATCACCACAGCCAAGGGCCGCACGCCCGATGCAGCCGTGCTCGAGACGCACATCAACATGATCGACATCCAGATTCCTCTCGATGCCCCGGAGACATACGGCTACACACCGCTCTGCCGACTGCCGGAGACACCATACAATGCCGAGAAAGACATCACGAAGTATGGCGACCTGATGGCCGAGAGCTTTGTCGACTGCCAGCCAGGCATGTTTGCCATCTTCTTCCCGCAAGACGGCCATGCTCCATGCATCTCGATGGCCCCCGAGATAAAGAAAGCCATATTCAAGGTGAAGGTAATGTAAAGAAATATATAGCTATGGTAACAAAGAAGACAAAAACAGCTGCGGCTGCCAAGGCAGAGCAGCCCAAGCATATCGGCCTGGTGCAGAACGACCCCTGGCTGGAACCCTTCGAAGAGGCCATCCGCGGCCGCCACGACCACGCCCTGTGGAAAATGAACCAGCTGACGCAGAACGGCAAGAAGACGCTTGCCGACTTTGCTACTGGTCACCTCTATTTCGGCCTGCACAAGCTGGGGCGCGGCTGGGTGTTCCGCGAGTGGGCACCCAACGCCACCGACATCTACCTCATTGGCGACTTCAACGACTGGAAGGAAGACGAGCGCTACCGCTGCCACCGCATAGAGGGCACAGGCAACTGGGAACTGAGACTGAAGGAGAAAGACCTGCAGCACGGACAGCTGTACAAGATGCGGGTGCACTGGAACGGCGGCGAGGGAGAGCGTATACCTGCCTGGTGCCGCCGCGTGGTGCAGGACGACCAGACCAAGATATTCTCGGCACAGGTGTGGAACCCCGCCGTGCCCTACGTGTGGAAGAAAGCCGGCTTCAAGCCCAAGAAGAACCCGCTGCTCATCTACGAGTGTCATGTGGGCATGGCGCAGGATGCCGAGAAGGTAGGCACCTACGATGAGTTCCGCGAGAACGTGCTGCCGCGAGTGGCCAAGGACGGATACAACGCCATTCAGGTGATGGCCATTCAGGAGCACCCCTACTATGGCTCCTTCGGCTACCATGTGTCGAGTTTCTTCGCACCCAGCAGCCGCTTCGGCACCCCCGAGGAGCTGAAGCACCTCATAGACGAGGCTCACCGACTGGGCATCTCTGTGATTATGGACATCGTGCACTCACACGCCGTGAAGAACGAAGTGGAGGGACTGGGCAACTTGGCCGGAGACCCCAACCAGTTCTTCTACCCAGGCGACCGCCACGAGCACCCCGCTTGGGACTCGCTCTGCTTCGACTATGGCAAGGACGAGGTGATGCACTTCCTGCTCTCCAACTGCAAATACTGGCTCGAGGAGTTCCACTTCGACGGTTTCCGTTTCGACGGCGTCACCTCGATGCTCTACTACAGTCATGGCCTGGGACAGGCCTTTGGCGGCTACGGCGACTATTTTAACGGAGGTGAAGACGACAACGCCATCTGCTACCTTACGCTGGCCAACTGCCTCATACACGAAGTGAACCCCGATGCCATCACCATCGCCGAAGAGGTGAGCGGCATGCCCGGACTGGCAGCTAAGTTCGAAGACGGTGGCTACGGCTTCGACTACCGTATGGCGATGAACATACCCGACTACTGGATAAAGACCATCAAGGAGCAGAGCGACGAGAACTGGAAACCCTCGTCGATATTCTGGGAGGTGAAGAACCGTCGGCCCGACGAGAAGACCATCTCCTATTGCGAGAGCCACGACCAGGCACTGGTGGGCGACAAGACCATTATCTTCCGTCTCATCGATGCCGACATGTACTGGCACTTTTCCAAGAAAGACATCAACGGCGTGGCCGAGCGAGGCATTGCCCTGCACAAGATGATACGCCTCGTGACGGCGGCTGCCATCAACGGTGGCTACCTCAACTTCATGGGCAACGAGTTCGGGCATCCAGAGTGGATAGACTTCCCACGAGAGGGCAACGGCTGGAGCTATAAGTATGCACGCAGGCAGTGGAACCTGGTAGACAACCACGACCTGTGCTACCACTGGCTGGGCGACTTCGACCGTGAGATGCTGCGCGTGATGAAGAGCGTGAGAAACTTCCAGAACAAGCCCGTGGTGGAAATCTGGCACAACGACGGCGACCAGGTGCTGGCCTTCATGAGGGGCGACCTCATCTTCGTGTTCAACTTCTCGCCCACGCGCTCGTTTACCGACTACGGCTTCCTCGTGCCCACAGGCTCGTATGAAGTGGTGCTCAATACCGATGCCAAGGAGTTTGGAGGCTTCGGCTTTGCCGACGATTCGGTGACCCATTTCACCAATTACGACCCGCTCTACGTAAACGACCATAAGGAGTGGCTGAAGCTCTATCTGCCTGCCCGCTCGGCTGTGGTGCTGAAGAAGAATTGATACGGCAAAACAATAAGAACATTGTGAAATATCACTTAACTGACAAAAAGAATGGCACCATTGTCACGCAGACAGTGTGTGCCGTACTTTTTACGGTGTTTTCTTTTCTGTGGCTCTACTGGTTTCAGGCCGATGTGCTTTATGTGGCGCAGCACGTGCTTAGCCGGGGTCATACACACTACAACCGACTGGTGGGAGCTTTGCTCATCATTGGCGTGCTGATGCTCTTGCAGCAAATCGTAATGGCGGTGGTAAGGCTGCGAAGGCGCACCCATGCCCTGACCTATTTCCCCTCGATGCTGGTTCTGGCCTATATCACCGACGTGGAACAGGCGCTGCAGCATGGTTTCAGCCGGTGGACCTGGCTGCTGCCGGTGCTCTTGGTGCTATGGGGCGGCATGGTGTGGCTGGCAAAGCAGATGATGCCCTTCGATGTAGAAAAACAGCCTACCGGCCTCCTGTCGAGACGCGTGTGGATCAACACGCTGCTCATGGCACTGATGATGCTTGGCGTGGCGGCCCTGGCCAACACCCATGCGGTGTTCCACTTCAGGGCACATGCCGAGGTGGCATTGTTGCACAACGACTTCGACGAGGCTCTGAGGGTGGGCCGACGTTCGCATGAGACCGATGCGAGCCTCACCATGCTCAGGGCATACGCCTTGGCCCGTCAGGGACTTATGGGAGAACGGCTCTTTGAATATCCCGTCGTCGGAAAGGGCAAAGACCTCATGCCCTTCGCCGACAGCAGCTCTAAGCTGCTGGTGATGAAGGCCGACAGCCTGTACAGATGCTGTGGGGCCATGCCGGTGGGCGTGAAAACGGCCAAACGCTATTTCTACCTGCTCGAGAAAGACTCGCTGGCCACCAAGGCCGTGGCCGACTATAGGTTGTGCGGAATGCTCATAGACAGGAAAATCGACGAGTTTGCACGTACCATTACGCGATACTATGGTATTGGCGATGCCCTGCCACGCCACTACCGTGAGGCACTCACCCTGTATACTCATCTGCGTAGTCAGCCCGTTGCGGTATATAAGCATGCCGTGCTCGACGAAGACTGGGCCGACATGCAGAAACTGAAAA
Organism: uncultured Prevotellaceae bacterium; assembly: GCA_946406555.1. Lineage (GTDB taxonomy): Bacteria > Bacteroidota > Bacteroidia > Bacteroidales > Bacteroidaceae > Prevotella. The sequence continues at coordinate 7,573 of CAMJLB010000046.1, forward strand.
GCAAGTACCCTGACGAGAAAGAGCGGAAGAACAGGGTGGCCGAACGATACTTCGGCAGCTATTGGTATTATTACTTCTACGGAAAATAAAATACGAGTAACGGTCAGCTCATTTACGATTTTACTGTGTGAGAAAATAGAGACAAGGAATAAATCATTATTAAAAGCAAAAACTATATGAAAAGACAACTGTTACTGGGCGACGAGGCCATAGCCTTAGGGGCCATACATGCCGGATTGTCGGGTGTGTATGCCTATCCCGGCACCCCGTCGACGGAGATTACCGAGTTTATTCAGAACAACCCGCTGGCTCGGGAGCGCGGCCTGCACAGCCGATGGAGCACCAACGAGAAAACGGCCATGGAAGAGGCCCTGGGCATGTCGTTCATGGGCAAGCGGGCACTGGTCTGCATGAAGCATGTGGGCATGAACGTATGCGCCGACCCCTTCGTGAACAGCGGCATGACCGGAGTGAACGGAGGCGTGGTGGTGCTCGCGGCCGACGACCCCTCGATGCACTCCTCGCAAGACGAACAGGACTCAAGGTTCTACGGCAAGTTTGCCATGATTCCTACGTTTGAACCATCAAGCCAGCAAGAGGCATACGACATGATGGCAAAAGCCTTCGACTTTTCAGAGCGGCAGAAGCTGCCCGTGCTCATGCGCGTCACCACGCGAATGGCTCACAGCCGTGCGGTGGTGAACGTGAGCGAGGAGCCGAGAAAGGAAAACGAGCTGAACTATGAGGCCGAGGCCAAGAACTGGGTGCTGCTGCCCGCCAATGCGCGCAGAAGAAACGACTATGTGACCGCTCAGCAGGCGCAGTTGGAAGACGAGGCCGAGAAGTCACCTTATAATATATATAAGGATGGTACCGACCACTCGCTCGGCATCGTGGCCAGCGGCATCGCCTATAATTACGTGATGGAGAACTTCCCCGAGGGGTGCCCCTATCCGGTGCTGAAGGTGTCGCAGTACCCGCTGCCAAAACGGCTTGTGAGGCAGATGCTGACGGAATGCGAGCGCGTGCTCATCGTGGAAGAAGGGCAGCCGTTCATAGAAGACATGGTAAGGGGGGTGGCCGAGATGCCCAACGTGCTGGGGCGGCTCGACGGCACGCTGCCCAGGACCGGCGAGCTGAACCCCGATGTGGTGAGAAAGGCGCTGGGCATGCCTTTGGGCGAATGCTTCGACCCCTGCAAAGATGTGGCACCGAGACCACCGGCTCTCTGTCAGGGGTGTGGCCACCGCGATGTGTACGCCGCACTGAACGAGGTGCTGCGCGAATATGAAAACCCACGTGTCTTTGGCGACATAGGCTGCTACACGCTGGGATTCTTGCCACCGTTCCGCGCCATACACTCATGCGTGGACATGGGGGCATCGATCACCATGGCAAAGGGAGCGGCCGATGCGGGGCAGTGGCCGGCGGTGGCCGTGATAGGCGACTCCACCTTCACCCACAGCGGCATGACAGGGTTGCTGGACGCCATCAACGAGAATGCCGACATCACCGTGATCATCAGCGACAATCTCACCACGGGCATGACCGGAGGTCAAGACTCGGCCGGCACTAATAAGTTTGAGGCCATCTGCCGAGGACTCGGGCTTAGCGATGAGCACCTGAAGGTGGTGGTGCCGCTGCCGAAGAACATGCCCGAAATCACGCAGATCATTCGTGAAGAGCTCTCCTACCATGGCACGAGCGTCATCATTCCCCGCCGTGAGTGCATGCAGACGTTACAAAGACACCTGAAACAGAATAAAGCAAAATGAAGACAGACATCATACTTTGCGGCGTGGGAGGGCAAGGCATCCTCTCCATTGCCACCATCATTGGCGAGGCTGCCATGAACGAAAACCTTTACATCAAGCAGGCCGAGGTGCATGGCATGAGTCAGCGCGGCGGCGATGTGCAGAGCAACCTGCGCATATCGAGCGAACCCATCCACAGCGACCTCATTGCGAAGGGTGGGGCAGACGTTATCATCTCGATGGAACCTATGGAGGCGCTGCGATACCTGCCCTTCCTGAAAAAAGAGGGATGGGTGATTACATCGAGCACTCCCTTCAAGAACATTGTCAATTATCCCGACATGGAGGTGATAAAAAGCGACCTGCAACAGCTGCCAAACCTCATCATGCTCGACATAGAGCAGATGGCCAAGGACAATGGCATTGCCCGTTCGGCCAACGTGATACTGCTCGGGGCAGCACAGAAGGCGCTCGGAATAGAATATGAAAAATTGCAGGAGGCTATCAGACGGGTGTTCGGCAGAAAAGGCGAGACGGTGGTAGAGGCTAATATAAAGGCTTTGGCACTGGGAAAAGAGGCCCAGAAGTAACTTTTTGTAAAATAAATAGCTCTTTTTGCTTGCTCATTGATAAAAATTTAGTACCTTTGCCGCCGATTTTGAAATTATAAGGGCTAAATTATGAGCAAATTGATAAGACCGAAGAGCTATCAGCAGCTGCTCGACACGAAGCAGACGGAGCAGGGCATAAAGCTGATAAAGGAGTTTTTTCAGCAGAATCTGTCCACCGAGTTACGTCTGCGTCGTGTCACAGCGCCCCTTTTCGTGCTGAAGGGGCTGGGCATCAACGACGACCTCAATGGCGTGGAGCGCCCCGTGAGCTTCCCCATAAAAGACCTGGGCGATGCCCAGGCGGAAGTGGTGCACTCGCTGGCTAAGTGGAAGCGGCTGACGCTGGCAGAATACAAGATAGAGCCGGGCTACGGCATCTACACCGACATGAATGCCATTCGTGCCGATGAAGAGCTGGACAACCTGCACTCGCTTTACGTAGACCAATGGGACTGGGAAGCTGTCATTGGTAAGGAAGACCGCACCGTGGCTTTTCTGAAAAATATTGTGGAGCGCATCTATGCCGCCATTCGGCGCACGGAGTACCTCACCTGCGAGACCTACTCGCAGCTGAAGCCGTTCCTGCCAGAGAAAATACACTTCATTCATGCAGAGGAACTATTGCGCATGTATCCCGACAAAACGCCGAAGGAGCGCGAGGATGCCATCTGCGAAGCCTACGGAGCAGTGTTCGTCATCGGCATTGGCGGCAAGCTGTCGAATGGCGAGAAGCACGATGGCCGTGCACCCGACTACGACGACTGGTCGACGGTGGCAGAAGACGGCCGCGCCGGGCTCAATGGCGACATACTGATATGGTATCCGGTACTGGAAAGGTCGTTTGAGCTCTCTTCGATGGGCATCAGGGTCGACAAAGAGTCGCTCCTGCGGCAGCTCGAGATGGAAGGGCAGCAGGAGCGTGAGCAGCTGTACTTCCACCAGCAGCTGCTCTCGGGGAGGCTTCCTCTCTCGATAGGCGGCGGCATAGGGCAGAGCCGACTGTGCATGGTACTGTTGCAGAAAGCACACATCGGCGAGATTCAGGCCAGCATCTGGCCCGACGACATGCGACGCGAGTGCCGAGAGCTGGGCATGACGCTCATCTGATAATTCTGTACAGATTATTCACTGACGTTTTTCCTGTCTTTCAAGCGTTCGCCTTTCGATAGTTTATAGTTTAAACATTTTTTTAATCGCTAAAATCTGCATATCTGCAACACTCTCTGATTATCAGATAGTTATGTGGAAGCAGATAGGAGGCAGATGGGGAGCAGATGTTGACATCTGCTCCTCATCTGCTACGATGATAATCGTCTGGCATACAATGAGTTCGCCAACGGAGCAGATGGAGCAGATGTTTTGAGAACTATTTTCATTAAGAAGCCTCACCCCCAGCCCCTCTCCCAAGGAGAGGGGAGTATATAGCTCTGTTGCTTGTAATTGGTCATGTACAGTGCTCGTTGGTATATACTCCCCTCTCCCCTTGGAGAGGGGATGGGGGTGAGGCTGTAGTGCAGCCTGTTTTAGGTTGTAATTCAGTCTGATTTGCATCCCAAAACAGGCTGAATTGATGGGCAATCCAGCCTGTTTTGCCACCCAATCCAGCCTGAATTGAAGGGCCGTTTTTTTCTCGTTTTTGAAATACAGCAAATCGGAAGGAATAAACTTGGCTACACTCCCGGATGTGATATAAAGGCGATGCTTACTGTACGGGAATCTCGAAGGTGAACGTAGACCCTTCGCCCAGCTGAGAGTTGCAAGTGACGGTGCCCCCCATGCTATAGGCCATGGTGCGGCAGATGCTGAGACCAAGACCGGCACCGGGAATAAATTCGTCGACTTTGAAGAAACGCTCGAAGATTTGTTCCTGATGCTCTTTTGCTATGCCTTTTCCTGTGTCGCTCACCCATATCTTTATTCTGCCATCGATAGGCTGCGAGAAGCCGATGGTAATGTTTCCCTGATCGGTGAACTTGGTGGAGTTCGAGAGCAAGTGCTTCACCACTTCGTTCAGTCGGTTCAGGTCGGTAGTGATGAACTGTTCCTCGCTGGCGAACTGTGTTTCGAAGTCTACGCCGGGCTTCACCTTGGGTCGGAATTCTTCGGCTATCTGCCGTAGTACGGTGCAGAGGTCGAAAGACGTCATGATCAATTCCTCCTTGCCGGCCTCAATCTTCGATATGTTCACCACGTCATCGATGATGCGCAGCAGTTTCTGCGTGTTTTCGTGAATCAGGTCGAGCAGTTGCTGGCGTTCTTCAGCCTCCTGTACGTCGGGCAGCACGCTTGTGAAGCCGATGATGGCATTGAGCGGCGTGCGAATCTCGTGGCTCATGTTGGCCAGGAATGCCGTTTTCAGACGGTCGCTTTCCTCGGCCCGGTTTCTGGCTTCTACCAGTGCCGTTTCCATCATCTTCCGCTCGTCTATTCGTTTCGAGGTTCCCACAATCCGGGTGGGCTTCCCGTCGGCATCACGCTCTGCTACGGCGGCATAGCTCTCGCTCCAGTAGGTGTTGTTCGAGTTTTTTATGTTTATCTGGTATTCTTCATGGGCTTCCTCTACATGGCCGGAGCATAGGTCGTCGAGGGCCTTCATCACGCGCTGCCGGTCGTTTTCGGGCATGGCGGCCAACAGCTCCTTGCCCATGGCCGGTATGTATGTGTCGCTTTTGTCGCGATAATCGTTGTCGAAGATGATCTTGCGCGTGTCTGTATCTATATGCCAGGTGGAAAGGCGCATCGTTTTCAGCACAAACTCGTATTCCACATTATGCTTCTTCACTTTGCTCAGCTGGGCAAGCTCGTTTTTCAGGCTGCTGCCCAGGCGGCGCTGCCAGAAAATCATGAACAGCAAAGAGAGCAGGGCTGCTGACAGCAGTATCCAAACCAATATCATGGAAAAGTTTATTTGCTCGTTAGCGTATAATAGTAGGTTTATCATGATTCTTATGGGTTAGGAGCCTTTTTTGCTTCATTATGTATGCAAAATTACGAAAAAGTTGGCAGTTTGCTCACCGATGATGGAACATACTTTCTTGACGTTAACTTTTTTTATGGAAACGGTGGGGCAAAAACTTCTTCTGCCTAACGACAAACTCCCAACTTTTGTGTACCTTTGCACACGGAAATAGGTATTTAAGAAAGAAATGGAACAAGAATTTGACCTCATCGCCAAAACGTTCATGGGACTGGAACCTGTACTGGCGAAAGAACTGACCCAGCTGGGTGCCAACAATGTGGAGATAGGTAGACGCATGGTGTCGTTTACGGGTGATAAAGAACTGATGTATCGTGCCAACTTCTCTTTGCACACTGCCATAAAAATTCTGAAGCCCATCAAGCGTTTCAAGGCGCAGAGCGCCGACGACGTCTACGAAGAAATCAAGAAGTTAGACTGGACATCATACTTGGACAACGACCGCACTTTTTCGGTCGACTCCGTTGTGTTTTCTGAAGAGTTCCGCCACAGCAAGTTCGTGAGCTACAAGGTGAAAGATGCCATCGTAGACCAGTTTAAGGAGCGAACGGGCAAGCGTCCGAACATATCGGTGGCCAACCCCGACTTGCGCCTGCATATTCACATAGCCGATGTGGCTCCCGGCAAGAGTGAGTGCACGTTGTGTCTCGACTCCAGCGGCGAATCGCTGCATCGCAGAGGATACAGGCAGGAGAGTGTCGAGGCACCGCTCAATGAGGTGCTGGCTGCCGGCATGATTCTCATGACGGGGTGGAAGGGCGACACAGACTTCATCGACCCTATGTGCGGGTCGGGAACGTTGCTCGTCGAGGCTGCACTCATTGCCAGAAACATGGCACCGGGGCTCTTCCGCAAGGAATATGCCTTTGAGAAATGGCCAGACTTTGATGCCGAACTCTTCGACCGCATCTATAATGATGATTCGCAGGAGCGAGAGTTCAACCACCATATCTATGGCTATGATGTAGATATGAAAGCCGTGAACACGGCAAGAATGAATGTGAAGGCAGCCGGACTGACGGCCGACGTCACCATCGAGCAGCAAGACTTCAAGGATTTTCAGCAGCCCAAGGAGAAGAGCATTATTGTGACCAATCCACCTTACGGTGAGCGAATATCCACACCCGACCTGCTGGGTACCTATCGAATGATTGGCGAGCGCCTGAAGCATCAGTTCATGGGCGGCGATGCCTGGATACTGAGTTACCGAGAGGAGTGCTTCGAGCAGATCGGCCTGAAGCCATCTGTAAAGATTCCCCTATACAATGGCAGTCTGGAGTGTGAGTTCCGCAAGTACCAGATGTTTGACGGGAAGCTGAAGCAGTTCCGAAGTGAGGGTGGAACGGTGAAAACCGACGAGGAGAAACGCCAGATGGCCGAGAAGCACCGCTTCAAGAAAGAGCGCGAGTTCAAGCAGCGCATCACCGAGCAGGGAGAGAACGAAGACGCCGACATTCGCTCGTTCACCTTCCACCGCCACGAACTGAAAAAGGACAACAGGGAGGAACGGAGGGAACGCACGCGGCGCTTTGAAAAGCACGACGACAACAATGACAAGAAGCGTGATCCCAAACGCTTCGACAAACGCGACAACAAACGATTCGACAAACGCGATGACAGCCGCCGCAACCGTGGCGGGCATGAGCGGTTCGACAGGCAAGGCTCGGGAAAAAAATCATTCGGAAAAGGGGCGAGAAATGCGAATCACTATGACGAAGAAGACTAACCTTATGGTAAATGCACGGCTGGCGGGCCTGGGGGCACGCCGTGCCGTGCTCTTTTTTTTGATGTTCATGACTTCTTATATCTCTGCCCAAAACAAACTCTTCACCCTCGAAGACCTGAACTTTGGCGGTACCAACTATCACAACCTGAGGCCCCAGAACCTTTTCCTCACGTGGTGGGGCGACCAGCTCATGTATCAGGATGCCGAGGAAGGAGGCACCATAGATGACAAAGGGCGCAAGAAGGCATGCTTCCTGCTGAAAGAAGTAGGGGAGGGATGGCATTCGGCCATGAATGCCACCTATCCCTATCCCGGACAGCCGTTGGTGTTGCTGAAAGACAGCCGGCAGCGCGTGCTCTATGATTTCAAGCGCAAGCAAGTGGTGTGGAGCCAGCATTGCGAGGGCGAGCAGAACAGCCATTGGAACAAATGCTCAAGGGCCGTGGCCTATACTCGCGACCATCAGCTCTTTGTACGCACCGCCGACAACCAAGAGACGCAGCTCACCACCGATGGCTCACGCGAGATCGTCTATGGCGAGGCCGTACACCGCAACGAGTTCGGCATCAACGACGGGCTGTTCTGGAGCCCCGACGGGCAGCGACTCGCCTTCTACCGCATGGACCAGAGCATGGTGACCGACTATCCGCAGGTAGACATCGACCCCAGGGTGGCCGATTATCAGCCCGACAAATACCCCATGGCTGGCATGACCTCGCATAAGGTGACGGTGGGGGTCTACGACCTGGCGACAAAGAAAATCGTCTATCTGCAGGCGGGCGACCCTACCGACCGCTATTTCACCAATATAGCATGGAGCCCCGATGGCAAGACCGTTTTCATGCAGGAGCTGAACCGCGATCAAAACGACTGCAGGCTCGTGTGTTATCATGCTGCAACGGGGAAAAGGGAGTATGAGTTGGCGCGGGAGAAGAACGCCAAGTATGTGGAACCACAGAACCCTATCTCCTTCCTGCCTTGGGACAGCAACATCTTCATCATGCAGAGCCAGAAAGACGGATACAACCATCTGTATCTCTATAGCTATAAAGGCGAATGCATCAAACAGCTCACGAAGGGCCCTTGGGTGGTCATCGACGTGCTGGGCTTCAACAAGGAGAACAAGTCGGTCATCATTCTCTCGAACGAGAAACACCCTCTCTGCCATAATCTTTATGCCGTAGACGTGAAGACGGGCAAGCGCACCCTGCTCGACAATGGCGAGGGCAAGCACTACGGGGTGTTGTCGGATAGTGGCACGAGGCTTTACGACAAATACACTACTCCCACCATTCCCCGGAACATCGACCTTGTGAACACGGCCACGGGCAAGAGCCGCCGGCTGCTCACCGCGCCAGACCCGTGGAAGGACTATGTGGTGCCGCAATACGAGAGCGGCAGCATAAAGGCTGCCGACGGCACAACCGACTTGTATTTCCGTATGGTGAAGCCGGCCGACTTCGACCCCCAGAAGAAATACCCCACCATAGTATATGTATATGGTGGTCCGCATGCTCATAACGTAGATGCCTCATGGCACTGGAACAGTCGTTCCTGGGAGACTTATATGGCTCAGAAAGGCTATATAGTCTTTATTCTCGACAACCGTGGCTCCGAGCTGCGCGGCCTCGACTTCGAGCAGGCCACCTTCCGCCAGTTGGGCCAGATAGAGATGCAAGACCAGATGTGTGGCGTGGAGTATCTGCGCTCGCTGCCCTATGTCGACATGAGCCGGCTGGGGGTGCATGGCTGGTCGTTCGGCGGATTCATGACCATTTCGCTCATGCTCAACTATCCCGACGTGTTCCGGGTGGGCGTGGCCGGCGGCCCTGTCATCGACTGGAAATGGTATGAGGTGATGTACGGCGAGCGATATATGGACACTCCCGAGCAGAACCCGGAGGGCTATGCCAAGACCTCGCTCATTGCTAAGGCTGGCAATCTGAAAGGCAAGTTGCAAATCATCATTGGCTACAACGACCCCACGGTGGTGCCACAGCATGCGCTGTCGTTCCTGAAAGCATGCGCCGAGGCCGGCACGCAGCCCGATTTCTTTGCCTATCCGGGCGAAGGCCATAACATGCGAGGTCATAACAGCGTGCATCTGCATGAGCGCATCACTCAGTATTTCGAAGATTACTTAAAATAGGAACAAGAGACACAGAAACGAAACAATGACGCTAAAGGACTTTTTCAAGGGCGACCGCTTTGCCGCCTTGGCTGGTGCCGAGCTGGTCGAGATCAGTGAGGGCTATGCGCGGGCACGCCTTACCGTAGAAGAGCACCATCTGAATGGTGGAGGATTCTGCCAGGGTGGGGCACTCTTTACCTTGGCCGACCTGGCCTTTGCCGCTGCCGTGAACAGCCATAGGGTGCTCACCGTGAGCACCAGTAGCAATATCACCTATTTCCGCTCTGTCCCCCTTGGCGCCACAGTCTATGCCGAGGCCACAGAGCTGGTAGACCATCACCGGATGCCATACGCAGAAGTGAAGATAACCGACGAGCAGAACAGGCTCGTGGCTATCTTCACTTCAAGTGGCTATCGCAAGCAAGTGGCTGTGATGGGAATTGAGAATGTTGAATGTTGAATGTTGAATGTGGAATTTTGAAATTCCACATTCCACATTCCAAATCGGCTTAGGTCCACTTGCTCAGGTCTTGCTCGGCAATGAATTTCAGATTATTCAGTATGATGGTCTCGCGGGCCTTCTCACGGTTGTCGGTACGGAATACGAGAATGCCCTTGCCGCGCAACAGGAAGGTGTACATGTAGGTAATGCTGATGCCGGCATCGCTGAACATCTTCACGGCATCGGCAGCACGGCCTGGCTCGTCGTCGAGTTCCAGGGCAAGCACGTCGCTCAGTGCCACGGCCACTCCCGCCTTCTTCAGCTCTTCGTAGGCGCGCAACGGCTCTGAGCATATCAGACGATAGATTCCATACTCTGCCGTGTCGGCAATGGTCGAAGCAATAATCTGGATCTTTTGCTCCTTCAGCACTTCGAGCACCTTGATGAGCGTGCCCGAACGGTTCTCGATGAAAATAGATAACTGATGGATGGTCATAATATTGATGCTTAAGTTTTTAGAATAGTTTTCTCAGGTCTTTCACCCTCACAGCCTTCTTGTCGTCGCTCACCTTTAGTGAGCCTTTGGGCACGAGACGCACCTTTGGCGTGATGAGTATCTCGTCCTTCAGCAGTTGTGTGATCTTCTTTTCCAGTGACTGCAGGCGTGAGTAGTCGTCGGTGAACATACCGGCCAGTTCCACCTCGACGGTCATGACGTCTACGAAGTCTTTCGTCTCGATGGTGATGAGGTAGTCGGTCGACAACTCCTTGAACTTCAGCAAGATCTTCTCTATCTGTATGGGGAAGATGTTCACGCCTTTCAGTATAATCATGTCATCGCTTCGTCCCTGCAGTCGGGCCAGACGCTTGTGGTGACGGCCACAGGGGCACTCTCCGGGCAGAATCCGGGTGAGGTCGCGCGTGCGGTAGCGCAGCAGCGGCATGGCTTCGCGGTTGATGGTGGTGAGCACCAGCTCGCCCAGCTCGCCATCGGGCACCGGCTCCAGCGTCACGGGATTGATGATCTCTACGATGAAATAGTCTTCCCAGATGTGCAGTCCGTTCTGCCCCTGGCACTCGAAGGCCACGCCAGGCCCCATCATTTCGCTGATGCCATAGCTGTTGTATGCCTTCACGCCGAGGTTCTCCTCTATGCGCTTGCGCTGCTCCTCGCTGTGAGGCTCGGCGCCTATGCAGAGCACGCGCAGCTTGGTGTCGCGTCGTGGGTCGACCCCTTCTTCCCTCATTACCTCATACACGCGCGAGGCATAGGAGGGTATGGCGTGGAGCACCGTCGTGCCAAAGTCTTTGATAAACTTTATCTGGCGGGTGGTATTGCCCGACGATGCCGGAACGGTGAGCATGCCTACGCGCTCTGCGCCATACTGGAAGCCCAGGCCGGCGGTAAACATGCCGTAACCGGCCGAGTTCTGAAACACGTCTTCCGGTCTCGAACCTACCATCCACAGGCAGCGGGCCACGGCGTTGGCCCACTCGTCCAGGTCTTTCTGCGAGTGCAGCACCACGGTGGGATTGCCGGTGGTGCCGCTCGAGGAGTGCAACCGGGTGCATTCCTTCAGCGGTATGCAGGCTAACCCGAAGGGGTAGTTCTCGCGCAGGTCTTCTTTCGTGGTGAAGGGCAGGCGGCGCACGTCATCGAGCGACTTTATGTCGTCGGGCGTAATGCCCAGTTCGGCAAAGCGCTTGCGGTAGAACTCGGCATTCATGCAGTGGCGCACGGTCTGCTGCAGCCGCTCCAACTGCAGCTTCTGCAGCTCCTCGCGGCTCATAGTCTCTAATTCTGGGTTGAAGTAAGGTGAATATTGTTCGCTCATTTCGGCTTAGATTGTTAAAATTCTGCCCCAAAATTAGATATTTTTTCGCAAACGTACAAGGCTTTTTGTCTTTTTTTTGTTAAATCAGCGATATGATGGCCGTTTCATGCTTAATTATTTGTAACTTTGCACCACAAATAAATAATAAGTTAATAAAAATTACACGATGTCACAAGCAATTCAAAAGACTTTGCGCGATTCTGCCGCCATGCGGTGGACGGCGCTGCTGCTGCTGGCCCTGGCCATGTTCTGCAGCTACATCTTCATGGACATTCTCTCGCCGATTTTCAAGGAAGTACAAGAGACGCGGGGGTGGGACTCGACGGCCTTCGGCACGATGCAGGGCTCGGAGGTGTTCCTCAATGTGTTCGTGTTCTTCCTCATCTTTGCCGGCATTATCCTCGACAAGATGGGAGTGCGCTTCACGGCGGTGCTCTCGGCGGTAGTCATGCTGGTGGGGGCTTGCATTAAGTGGTATGCCGTGAGCGATGGTTTCATTGGCAGCGGGCTGGAGCAGTGGTTCACGAACAACCTGAACTACATACCGGTGTTCGACGAACTGGGTGTTTCGCCCTTCTACAAGGGAATGCCTGCCTCGGCCAAGTTTGCTGCCTGCGGATTCATGATTTTTGGCTGTGGCTGCGAGATGGCGGGCATCACCGTGAGCCGGGGTATTGTGAAGTGGTTCAAGGGCCGCGAGATGGCCCTGGCCATGGGTTCTGAGATGGCGCTGGCCCGTCTGGGCGTGGCCACCTGCATGATCTTCTCGCCCTTTTTCTGCAAGTTGGGAGGTAATGTGAGCGTGAGCCGCTCGGTGGCTTTCGGCGTGGTGCTCATGTGCATAGCTCTTATCATGACCATTGTCTATTTCTTCATGGACCGTCAATTGGACCAACAGACGGGCGAGGCTGAGGAGAAGGACGACCCGTTTAAGGTGTCCGACATCGGCAAGATACTCAGCGACAGCGGTTTCTGGATAGTAGCCCTGCTCTGCGTGCTCTACTATTCGGCCATCTTCCCCTTCCAGAAATATGCCGTGAATATGTTGCAGTGCAACCTGACGCTCACGCCGCCCGATGCCGATTCGTTCTGGGCCAGCAACAGTGTCACCATTGTGCAGTACGTCATCATGCTGGCGGTGGCAGCAGCAGGCTTTGCCAGCAATTTCCAGAAGAAGAAGCAGATGCAATATAGTCTGTTGGGAATATCTGTCGTGTCGCTCATTGCTTATTGCTATATGGGCTATATGCGCCAGTCGGCCGAGTCTATATTCGCGGTGTTCCCGTTGTTGGCAGTGCTCATCACGCCTATCTTGGGCAGTTATCTCGACCATCATGGCAAGGCCGTTTCGATGCTGATGCTCGGCTCGGTGCTCCTCATCGTCTGCCACCTCACGTTTGCTTTCGTGTTGCCTGCCTTCAAAGGAAATGCCGTGGGAGGCATCGTCATCGCCTATGCCACTATTCTCGTGCTGGGTGCTTCTTTCTCATTGGTGCCGGCTTCGTTGTGGCCCAGCGTTCCAAAGCTTGTCGATGCCAAGGTGATAGGTTCGGCCTATGCCTTGATTTTCTGGATACAGAACATCGGGCTGTGGCTCTTCCCCCTGCTCATAGGCAAGGTGCTCGACGCTACCAACCCAGATGTCACCGACCCCACCCAGTTCGACTATACGGCGCCACTGGTGATGCTGGCTTGCCTGGGCGTTGCCGCGCTGGTGCTTGGCCTGGTGCTGAAGGCTGTCGACAAGAAAAAAGGACTTTGCCTGGAAGAGCCTAATATCAAGTCATAGCATCTTTATTGTCTATAGTATAAGAAACGCCAGGGGCAGTCGTCCCTGGCGTTTCTTGCGTCATGCTATATCATGTCTGCCAATGTCTTCCAAAGTGGGTCGACAGGCAGCGGTGCCTCTATGCAGATGTGGGCTTTCGACACGGGGTGCTCAAACTCTATGCGGTGTGCCTGCAGCGAGATGCTGCCATCGTCGTTGCTGCGCCGTGCCCCATATTTCAGGTCGCCTTTTATAGGGCAGCCTACCGTAGATAGCTGGCAGCGTATCTGGTGGTGGCGGCCTGTCATGAGCCGTACTTCCACGAGGGAGTAGTGGTCGCCTCTTGCCAGACGGCGATATTGCAGCATGGCCTTTTTGGAGCGGGGTACTTCATGGTCGTAGGCATACGACTTGTTCTGCTGCTCATTGCGCACAAGCCAATGGGTGAGGAGCGATTCTCCATCCATCGTTCCTGCCTTTCCGTTTTCTACGATGGCCCAATAGGTCTTGTGCACCATTCCTTCGGCAAACATCTTGTTGAGTCGGCTGAGGGCTTTCGAGGTGCGGGCAAACACCACCAGCCCGCTCACGGGGCGGTCCAGACGGTGCACTACGCCAAGGAATACTGCGCCAGGCTTTTGGTATTTCTCTTTCAGGTATTGTTTTACAAACTCAGAGAGCGGAGTGTCGCCGGTCTTGTCGCCCTGCACGATTTCTCCGCTCTGCTTGTTTACGATGATGATGTGGTTGTCTTCGTAGACTACTTGCATAAGCCTGCGCTACATGTTCATGCCACCATCCACCTGGATTACCTGTCCGCTCACGTAGCTCGACATGTCGCTGGCCAGGAATGTGGCCACGTTGGCAATGTCTTCTACTGTGCCGCCGCGTCGCAGCGGAATCTTCTGGCACCACTCCTTGCGCACTTCATCGGGCAGGGCCTGCGTCATGGCCGTGTCTATGAAGCCGGGGGCGATGGCATTGGCACGAATGCCCTTCGGGCCCATCTCCTGTCCAATGCTCTTTGCCAGGGCTATCAGGCCAGCCTTCGAGGCGGCATAGTTAGCCTGTCCGGCATTGCCGTGCACGCCTACTACCGATGCCATGTTGATAATAGAGCCGTTGCGCTGACGCATCATCACCGGCACGCAGGCGTGTATAAAGTTGAAAGCCGACTTCAGGTTCACGGCAATCACGGCATCCCATTGCTGTTCTGTCATTCGCAGCATCAGGCCATCTTTGGTGATGCCGGCATTGTTTACCAGGATGTCTATCGACCCAAACTCTTCTTTCACTGCCTTCACCACCTCTTCGGTCTGGGCAAAGTCAGCTGCGTTAGAAGCGTAGCTCTTGGCCTTCACGCCCAGGGCGGCAATCTCTTGCTCGGTCTCTTCGTTCACCTGCAGGTCGGTGAATGCAATGTTGGCGCCCTCCTGGGCAAACTTCAGTGCGATAGCTTTTCCGATACCGCGCGCTGCACCTGTGATGAGTGCAGTCTTACCTTCTAATAATCCCATTTTTCTTCTTGTTCTTTGTTTGTATTATAATCAGTCTTTCTTTTGTTTTCCCAATGCGCCATACACAAACTTGGCCACCTGTGGCTTGGTGTCTTCCTCCTTCATACCGTGGGCTATGCGCCCATATATATAAGGCACCTCCAGACCTTTTATGCAGTAGTGGGTGATGTCGGCCACAAGGTTCACGTTCTCTATGTCGAACTCGCCGTCCTCCTTTCCTTCGGCAAACACCTTCCGGAACAGTTCCACTTCGGCCAGATCGAAGTGCTTGCGTACTTTCTCTACCATCCAGATGTTACGGAAGAACTCGGCGCGCAGATTGCCATTGCGCACCACCGTCTCGCGTATCATGTTCAGATGCGTGTAGATAAGTTCTATTACTTTCTCATGAGGGCTTATTTTGCGGGCTGCCACCTCGTCGAGCTTGTCGCTAAGACGCTCCAGCTCGGTTTCTATGACGGCATAGTATATGTCGTCCTTAGATTTAAAATAGGTGTAAAGAGTACGCCGCCCCTTGCCAGAAGCCTGGGCGATGTCGTTCATTGTGGTATTTTCCAGTCCGTTTTTTGCGAATAGCTGTCGAGCCACATCGACCAGCAATTGCCTTGTCTTCGATATCGACATCTTTTTTCCGTTTTACGATTTACTATTATTCGGTTTTACAATTTTTCAAATTGCACATCGAAAGTATCGTGTGCAAATTTAGGGCTTTTATTTGAACTATGCAAACTTTTTCTGCAAAAATGTGCAGAAAACGAAAAAACTTACGAATAAATTTGCATGTTTCAGAAATTAGTCGTACCTTTGCACCCGCAAAACGATAATATCGCGGAGTGGAGCAGTTGGTAGCTCGCCAGGCTCATAACCTGGAGGTCGCATG
>CAMJLB010000047.1 GCA_946406555.1 uncultured Prevotellaceae bacterium
GGGGTAGTGTCAATTGCGACGTGGGAGTTCGAGTCTCCTCCTCTTCACTTTTTTTATGTTGTTGCGGAAATAGCTCAGTTGGTAGAGCACAACCTTGCCAAGGTTGGGGTCGCGGGTCCGAGTCCCGTTTTCCGCTCTTTTTTGCCTTAATTTTTTAGGAGAACAACCAATTTCAGATGAATTTATATTTAAGATATTTTGATCGTGAGACCTTGGTCGGTAGTGCCGATGAGGCCATCGACTTCTTAAAGAGTATCGACGAGATTTCAATGAATCCTGTGCTTGAGGCTGATATTCGCGACTATGCTGCAAGCGATGTGTTTTATCCCAAACGCTACAAGATTCGTCCCCGGGTTTATTTCATTATCATCAAGACGGAGGCAGCCACGATGCTCGACTTCAAGGAGAAGAGGGCTTTGCGCTCTTCGGTCGACGGCGTGGTGAAAGAACGCGTTCCATCGCCAGTGGTGATGAAACTGAGCGAGGAGCGCTATGGCTGGTATGAGGGCACGATGGACTTTAAGCGCGTGCAGTTGGTACCAGGCACTGGCAAGTTTCAGTATCGCGACACTCATTTCGTGGCCAATGTGAAAGCATCGTCGGGCATAGACTGCTATAACCGCATCGTGGAGCATCTGCGTGGACGGGTAGACGACAGGAGCCAGTTTCCTTCGGTGAAGGGAAAAAACTTTAAATTCCGCTTTCTGGGAGCTGCCAAGTAGCAAGATAACGGTATGAACAAAGTGATGCTGATAGGCAATGTGGGTGCCGACCCCGAAGTGCGCTACGTCGACGAAGGTCAGGCAGTGGCGCGGCTGAGGCTTGCCACTACCGAGAAAGGCTACACCCTGCAGAACGGCACACAGGTGCCCGACCGCACAGAGTGGCATAATGTGATTTTATGGAGGCGTCTGGCTGAAATTGTGGAGCGGTTCGTGCATAAGGGCGACAAACTCTATATTGAAGGGCGCATACATTATGCCTCGTATGATGACAAGCAGGGGCGCCGACAGTATTACACAGAAATATGGGCCGACAATATGGAGATGCTCACACCGAAGCCGGCTTAGCATTGAAAGTATAGATGGACTATTTCCAACAATTATTCAGCGAGGTGCAGCTGCTCTCGCCAACACCGGGTGCTATTTTCTCGGGTGTGTTGGCAGTGCTGCTGCTTATTGTGTCGGGATTTGCCTCTGGCTCTGAGATTGCCTTTTTCTCGCTCTCTCCTTCCGACTTGAGCGAACTCGACGAGGAACGCAATTCGGCAGATGCCAAGATAAAATGGCTGCGTGAAAATTCGGAGCGCACACTGGCCACCATACTCATCACAAACAACCTGGTGAACGTGACCATCATCATGCTCTGCAACTATTTCTTCGCCCATACCATTGACTTCGGGCGCGCCTATTGGCTGCAGTTTGCCGTCATCACCATCCTTCTAACCTTTTTGCTGCTTCTCTTTGGCGAGATTATGCCCAAGGTGTATTGCAGCGGGCATGCGCTGGCCGTATGCCGTGCCTTTGCGGGGAGCATTATCCGTCTTGAACGGCTCTTCCGGCCTCTGGCACATTTGCTCATAAAGTCGGGCGCGCTGGTAGAGAAGCTGGTGCAGAAAGACAACCATGTTCTCAGTGTCGACGATCTGGAGCAGGCTCTGGAGTTGACCGACCAGAATGAACTGAAGGAAGAGAAGAACATGCTTGAGGGAATCGTCCGCTTTGGCGACGAGACCGCCAAGGAGGTGATGACCAGTAGGCAGGACATCGTGGCGCTCGACTTCCGCTCCACCTTCCCCGACGTGTTGCACTGTATCGTAGAGAACAACTATTCGCGCATACCGGTTTATCAGGATTCGATAGACAATGTGCGGGGCATTCTCTATATCAAGGACTTGCTGCCGCATTTGGGCAAGCCCGCCACGTTCAGGTGGCAGTCGCTGATCAGGCCTCCCTATTTCGTGCCCGAAACAAAGAAAATCGATGACCTCTTGCGCGATTTCCAGGAGAACAAGGTGCATATAGCCATTGTGGTCGATGAGTTTGGAGGCACTTGCGGACTGGTGACGCTGGAGGATATCCTTGAAGAGATTGTGGGCGAGATAAACGATGAGTATGACGAAGACGAGAAAAGCTACGTCAGGCTGAACGCCAACACATACGTGTTTGAGGGAAAGACCCTTTTAAGCGATTTCTACAAGATTCTGGATGTCGACGACGACGTGTTTGAGAAAGTAGAGGGCGAGGCCGACACGCTGGCAGGCCTGTTGCTCGAGCTGAAGGGCGATTTCCCCAAGCTGAACGAGAAGATAGAGTATGGAAACTTTAAGTTCGAAGTGATCGAGATCGACGGCCACCGTATCGCAAAAATAAAGATAGTCGTGAGCAGCAATACCGCCGCCGGTCAGCCCGGTTAGGTGTCGAAGTCGCCGTGCTACCAGCCCACCTCGTTTAGTCCTGCTGCCCAGTACCAGGCTGTGGCCTGTATGTCTTTGTTGTATTTTGCATAGGAGGTCAGCGCTTGCGGTACAAACATGCTGATGCCTCCGTAGCGTTCTTCGCTCATCTCGAAATCGTTGAAGTTTATCTGGTTAGAGGTCACCCACGTGGGGGTATAGGTTTTGTAAATCACGACCTGGTCGAGCGCCTGCTTCCATGTTTCGTATGCTTGTTGCGGGGCATTGTGAAGCATGAAGTCGTTCATGTCGTACATCAATGGCGTATAAGCCTGCTTCCTGTAATAAATCAGCCGCTGCTTTCGCAGGTCAGGGCATGCCTCTGCCGGCAGTGCAAAAGTCTTCAGCGCTTGGTTTGTGGCCGCAGCCAGCGAGGGTATCGTGCTGGTTTTTATCACAGAGAGTAGCACGCGCTTGTTGTCGGCCTTTTGTGCGTAGTAGGCATCGACGATCTCCCGGTAGAAGTCGTCGGCCTGGCTGAACATGCATGGGGTCATGGTATGGTAGGGGGCACCCACGCCAGGAATCTCGGCCGGCGAGCCAATGATATAGTCGGTGGTATGGCGCAGTTCGTAGGCGCTCTCTATGCACTGAAATTGGCAGCAGTCGGCCAGGATAAAACGTATCGGCTTGTTCCATGCGGTGAGCACGCGGGCAAGCGTGTTCATGTTGATGTATCTATCTTTCAGGCTGTTGCCATCTGTTCCGCTGTCGTGCCCATAGCCGCGCATTCGGCTGCCGCTCCATTCCACCGAGTCTTCGAGCACCCAGCCGGAGGCATGGCCCCAGAGCACCAGGCCATAGTCGGTGGCAGGATAGTGGTCGGAGGTGTACTTCAGTACACGTGCCATTACTTCCGGGTGTGAAGAAAGACTATCGGTTCCAAAGTAGTACTTCTCCTCTGCCACTCCTTCTTTTATGCGCATGATGTAAGGCTTCTCATAAGATGAGTTTTTGTCTACATACACCACCAAAGCATTGTTTCCGATACCCTTCGAACCCTCTTTCAACTCATCCAGCTCGTCGGCTATATACCCGGAAAGGTTGTTCTCGCCAGAGATGTAGACCAGTACTGTGCGTTCCATCGGTGTCGCGACAACGGGTTCGTCATCGTCTTTCTTGCAGCTTTGGAATAGCAGTATTCCCAGTATCAGAATTCCAATTTTTTTCATGTGCATATATTTTTGAAGGGCAAAAGTACATTTTTTAATCGTTAAAAACGAATATTTTCATAACATTAACGCCTTGGAATCCCGTTATTCACAATTATTTTCTACCTTTGCATGCAAAATTCGAGATAACAATGAAAAAACTTACGATTATACTGACTCTGCTTGTCGCATTTTTTGCCGTTTCCGATGCTGATGCGCAGCGCAACCGTGGGAGAAAGCGTGCCAAAGCACGTACCCATAAGGTGGCGAGAAAAACACCGAAAAAGGCCAAGCCCGCTGTGCGTATGGTTCCCCCTACGATACATGAAAACCCTTATCTGCAGTGCGAGGACACCTGCCAGCATGTTCACGGCATCGACCTGAGCCACTATCAGGGCGAGGTGTTTTGGGAAACCGTGGGCGATAACACCAAGATGGCCTACGTTTATCTGAAAGCTACGGAAGGCGGCGACCGCATAGACTCGCGCTATGAGCGCAACATAGACTTGGCGCACCGCCATGGGCTGAAGGTGGGGTCGTATCACTTTTTCCGTCCCAAGACACCGTTGCGTTTGCAGTTGGAGAACTTCAAGACCCAGTGCCTGCCTGGTGAGCAAGACTTGATTCCGATGCTTGATGTAGAGACCACGGCAGGTTTGTCTACCGAAGCCTTCTGCGACTCGCTGCACAAGTT
This sequence comes from uncultured Prevotellaceae bacterium, assembly GCA_946406555.1. Classification (GTDB taxonomy): domain Bacteria; phylum Bacteroidota; class Bacteroidia; order Bacteroidales; family Bacteroidaceae; genus Prevotella. Next base: position 4,301 of record CAMJLB010000047.1, read on the forward strand.
TCTGTGGCTCATGGAGCAGGCCTACCACCAGAAGCCGTTGGTCTATACAGGCCGGAATTTCTATAATAAGCACCTGCAAGGTCAGCTCGACGACTATCTGCTGATGGTGGCCATGTATACCGACGAGGAGCCGGTATTGGCCGATGAGCGTGATATCTGCCTGTGGCAATACACGGGCAAGGGCCGCATTGTGGGGGTGAATGGCTTTGTAGACAAAAGCCGGTTCATGGGACGGCACAGCCTGCGCGAATTGCGATACCGGCATTAATCTCATTCAGCATTCAACATTCCACACTCCTAATTCCACATTCGTAATTCAACATTCAACAATCGTAATTCAATATGTCAATAATCAAATGTCCTGAATGTGGCGACAAGGTAAGCGACCGTGCGAAGACCTGTCCCCATTGTGGCGTGGCCATTGCCGGGCAACTGACCATCTGTCCCGACTGCGGCGAGGTTATTCTGAAAGATGTGGGCCAGTGCCCATATTGCCATTGCATCATCAATGGTGCCGAACTGACATACGTTCCACCGGTGCAGCAAGAGCATAGGCAGCCGGAGCGAGGTCATGAAGCTGACAAGCCAGACACGCCTCCCGAAGAGCAGCCGAGGAAAAAGATCAAGAACATCTATGCCGTCGTTATCGTGTCGGTGGTGCTTGCACTGATTGTGGTGCTGTTGGGGCTGTATTTCTATCAGACGGCCCTTCGCCAAAACGAGCAGCATGCTTATGAGAATGCCATGCTGTCGGCCGAACCAGCCGTATTGCAGAACTTCCTTGATGTCTATACCGATGCTCCCAGCCAGCATGCCGACAGCATCAAGATGCGATTAGACCGCCTGCGGCAGATAGACCGAGAATGGGCTAAGGCCTTGGCCAGCGGCAGACGCGATGAGCTGGCCAATTACGTGAAACGCTACCCTGGCAACATACACGTGACCGAGGCTAATCTGAAGATTGATTCCATAGACTGGCAGACAGCTTTAAGCGAGAATACGCCGGAGGCCTTCAAGATATACATCGACGAACACCCTGATGGGGCAAATGTGCCGGAGGCACGCGACCGCTACGACCAGCTTGACGCTCTGCGCGTAACGCCCGAAGACCAGGCCAAGGTGGCACAACTCATGAAAAACTACCTGAATGCCCTGGCACAGCGCGACGAGAATGGACTCATGGTGCTTATGGCATCGCCTGTGAAACAGTATATGGGTGTAGACATGCCTACCCGGGAAGACGTGGCAGGCCACATGCGAAACCTGTTTGAGGCCGATGTCACCGCCGTCGACTTCCGTCCGGCAGGAGAATGGGAGATAAAGAAGCTGCCCGCGCAGCAAGAAGGACACTACAACTATGCCGTAAGCGGAGAGGTAGAGGAACGCATCGACAGAAGCGAACCCGACAAGGAGCGGTTCGTGGTTTATAAGCTGACGGCAGAAATAAACTTCCGCGATAAACTTTCGATGGTGAGTATGCAAAGAGTAGCGAAGTAGTCCGCTTGTCCAAGCGGGGTGTCGTAAGATTCAGAAAATCAAAGATTTGCTGCATAGACCGGACTGGGATTGAAGTCTGGCCTATGCTTCGTTATGGCTATTTGCCTGTTGCAAGAAGCAACGTGAAAAATAAGCGGTTGAAAAATTTTTCATCGTTTTTTATTGTCATTTCAAAAAATAGTTGTAAATTTACACCCAAATTTGCAACAATAACTAAAATTCAATTTTAAAATTAAGAACAATGAAAGCACTTAAAGGTTCTGTTTTGGGAGCAGGTGCGCTCGCACTGTTGCTCTCAGCTTGTGCTGGCGGGGGCAAACAAGAGGCTCAGTTGACGCTCTCTGGCCTCGATGCCGCAAAGTTTGACACCATTATCAACGAGAAGCCCGTGAAGCTCTACACCCTGAAGAATGCCAATGGCATGGAGGTGTGCATCACCAACTATGGCGGCCGTGTGGTCTCGCTCGTCGTCAACGACAAGGATGGCAAGCCCACCGACGTGGTGCTGGGCTTCGACAACATTCAGCAGTATGCCGACACGCTCAACACGCCTACCGACTACGGCTCGAGCGTGGGGCGCTATGCCAACCGCATCTGCGATGGCAAGTTTACGCTCAATGGTGAGACCTATCAGCTGCGGCAGAATGATCCTCATGCCGGCGACACCCGCATTCACTGCCTGCACGGCGGTGGCACGACGGGCTGGATGAACCAGGTGTACGACGTGGTGGAAGTAAACGACTCGCTCATCAAGCTGCAGATAAAGGCTGCCGACGGAGAAAACGGATTCCCCGGCAACGTGGTGGCAACCACTACTTATAAAGTGACTGCCGACAATGTGCTCGACATCGTATGGGAGGCAACCACCGACAAACCCACCATCATCAACCAGACCAACCACAACTACTATAACCTGAGTGGCGATTTTGAGAATGCCGCCTACGACCAGGTGCTCTATGTCAATGCCGACAACTTCACCGAAGCCGACTTCAGCTATATGCCTACGGGCAAGATTCTGCCTGTTGAGGGTACCCCGATGGACTTCCGCACCCCGCATGCCGTGGGCGACAGCATCAAGTCGAGCTACTACCAGACCCAGAATGCCCATGGCTACGACCACAACTGGTGCCTCAACACCGCAGGCGACGACACCCAGGTGTGTGCCTCGCTCTACAGCCCCAAGAGCGGCATCTTCATGGAGATGTACACCAACGAGCCGGGCGTGCAGGTTTACAGCGGAAACTTCCAGGGCGTTGGTGGCGAGGAGAACGTCGTGCGTAAGCTGGGCAAGAAGTATCCCCAGCACGTCAGTGTATGCCTCGAGAGCCAGAAATATCCCGATTCGCCCAACCATCCCGAGTGGGCAAGCCCCGTGGTCACTCCCGAGAAGCCTTACTATAGCCACGCTGCCTATAAATTCTCTGTGAAGTAAAAAGACAGCCTCTCTTCACGTATATAATATGATGAATCATCAAGAAACAGAAGCTCTTGCCTCTCCTCTCTCCTCTGCGGGAGGGGTAGGGGGCGAGGCTGGTTCTCGTGGCTACCTGATAAGCATAGTGATGGTAGCCGTGCTCGGAGGCTTGCTCTTCGGCTACGACACAGCCGTCATCTCGGGGGCCGAGAAGGGCTTGCAAGCCTTCTTCATGGAGGCCAAAGACTTTGCTTATACCGATGGCTGGCATGGCTTCACGTCGGCGTCTGCCCTCATTGGCTGCATCATTGGCTCGGCCCTGTCGGGCTTCTTGGCCACCAACCTGGGCCGTAAACGGTCGCTCATCGTGGCAGGACTGCTGTTCTTCGTGTCGGCACTGGGGTCGATGTATCCTGAATTCCTGTTTTTCGAATACGGGCAACCCACCTACTCGCTGCTGCTGATATTCAATTTCTATCGCGTCATCGGTGGCATAGGCGTGGGCCTGGCCTCGGCCATCTGCCCCATGTATATCGGCGAGGTGGCACCGAGTAATATAAGAGGTATGCTCGTGTCGTGGAACCAGTTTGCCATCATCTTCGGCCAGCTGGTGGTCTACTTCGTCAACTTTTTCATCCTTGGCGACCACATTCAGCCGCTCGTTGAGGAGATGGGCCGTGGCATAGCCGCCATCACCCCTGCCGCACAGTGGACGGTGACGACCGGCTGGCGCTACATGTTCGGCTCCGAGGCCGTGCCCGCCGGGCTCTTCGCCCTGCTCATCTGCTTCGTGCCTGAGACTCCGCGCTATCTCGTCTCCATAGGGCGCGACGATGTAGCCTTGCGCGTGCTATCTAAAATCAATGGCAGCAGCAAGGCCGCTCAGATTTTGAAGGACATCAAGGAGACGATGGTCGTGAAGACCGAGCCCCTGCTCACCTATGGCTGGATGTGCATCTTCGTGGGCATCATGCTCTCTGTGTTCCAGCAGGCTGTGGGCATCAACGCCGTGCTCTACTATGCGCCGCGCATCTTCGGCGACATGGGTATGGAGAATCCGATGGTCGTTACCGTCTTTATGGGCGTGGTCAACATTCTCTTCACGCTCGTGGCCATCTTCACCGTCGAGAGGTGGGGGCGCAAGCCGCTGCTCATCTACGGCTCCTTAGGCATGGCCGTCGGTGCTTTGGGCGTAGCCCTTACCTTCGGCCATGAGGGCTTGGAGCTGGTCACCGCAGCTGCTATCATGGTCTATGCAGCCTCGTTCATGTTCTCGTGGGGACCCATCTGCTGGGTGCTCATTGCCGAGATCTTCCCCAACACCATTCGTGGCGGGGCGGTGGCCATTGCCGTGGCCTTCCAGTGGATTTTCAATTTCATCGTCTCTTCAACGTTTGTGCCTATGTTCAACATGCACCTCACACCTGGCGACGACTTCGGCCATTGGTTCACCTATGGCCTGTATGGCATCATCTGCCTGCTGGCAGCCCTCTTCGTCTGGAAGCTCGTGCCAGAGACAAAAGGCAAAACGCTCGAAGATATGACGAAACTTTGGTCAAAAGAGAGTAATAAACATCATTAATTAATAACAAAAGCAAGAAGCAGCTAACGATGATGAATTGTTAATTGTGGATTGTGCAATTTTAAAACTATGAATTGGAATTCGCATGAGTTCATTTGGCTCGACTGGGCGGTACTCGCCATCGGCCTTTGTGGAGTGGTGGCGGCCGTATGGTATGCCATCTGGAAAGACAAGAAAGCCCAGCAGGGCGAAGACTCGAGTGCTTACCTCTTTGGTAAGGGCGAGCCTTGGTACGTAATCGGTATGGCCATCTTTGCCGCCAACATCGGCTCCGAACACCTCGTGGGCCTGGCCGGAACGGGCGCCAAGAGTGGCGTGGGCATGGCCCACTGGGAGATGCAGGGCTGGATGATCCTTATCCTCGGCTGGTTGTTCGTGCCCTTCTATCAGCTTATGATCAACAAGATGGGCAAGATCATCACCATGCCCGACTTCCTGAAGTTCCGCTACACCAAGCGCACTGGCTACTGGCTGTCGGTCATCACCCTCGTGGCCTATATTCTGACCAAGGTGAGCGTCACGGCCCTTACCGGCGGTATCTTCTTCAAGTATCTCTGGGGTCTGAACTTCTGGTATGGAGCCATCGGCCTGATTCTCATCACTGCCGTGTTCACCGTCTTCGGTGGCATGAAGGGCGTGATGACGCTCAGCACCATCCAGACGCCTATCCTCATCATCGGCTCGTTCCTCGTGCTCTTCCTTGGCCTCTCGGCGCTCGGCGGTGGCAACATCGCTGAAGGCTGGACCAACATGATGGACTACTGCGGACAGCTGAACAACGGCTACGGCACCACCCACATGTTCCACTGGGAAGAGGGCGACTCCATGTATCAGGAGTATCCGGGCTTCGTGGTCTTCATTGGTGCCTCTATCATCGGTTTCTGGTACTGGTGCACCGACCAGCACATCGTTCAGCGTGTGCTCGGACAGGTGCCTGGCGAGGACAATGCAGAAGTGATCAAGCGCGCCCGTCGCGGCACCATCGCCGCAGGCTTCTTCAAGGTGCTGCCCTGCTTCATGTTCCTTATCCCTGGCATGATTGCCGCCGCCCTGGCTCAGAAGGGTACCTTCACCATGGAGGAAACCGACGCCGCCTTTGCCATCATGGTGCAGCAGGTGCTGCCGGCCGGCATCAAGGGCATCGTCACCATCGGCTTCATCTGTGCCCTCGTGGCTTCGCTGGCAGCTTTCTTCAACAGCTGCGCCACTCTCTTCACCGAAGACTTCTACAAGCCGCTGAAGAAGGGCATGAGCGAGGCACACTACGTGTTCGTAGGCCGTGTGGCTACCGTCGTGGTCGTGATTCTGGGCTTCGCCTGGCTGCCTGTGATGATGGGCATGGACACACTCTACAACTACCTTCAGGGCATACAGTCGCTGCTGGCTCCGGCCATGGTGGTTATCTTCGCTTGTGGTATCCTCAGTAAGAAGATCACCCCGAAGGCAGGTGAGTACACCCTTATCGTGGGCTTCCTCATTGGCATGCTGCGCCTGGTCACCAATGTGATTACCGATACGGGCCGTGCTACCATGGAAGGCGGCTTCTGGGATGCCACCGCCTGGTTCTGGCAGACCAACTGGCTCGTCTTCGAGTGCTGGTTGCTGGTGTTCCTGCTGGTGTTCATCTATGCCGTGTCGATGTGCACGCCCGCTCCTACCAAGGATCAGATCGACGCCATCACCTTCACGGCTGATTTCAAGAAGAGCATCAAGGAGAGCTGGGGCGTCTTCGATGTCGTAGGCACGCTCATCGTGATAGGCCTCTGCGCTTGCTTCTACTGGTACTTCTGGTAAAATATAGTAATTCATAATTCATAATTCATAATTCAAATGTGCTACGGTATAAAATAACGCTGCCCAGAATTATGAATTATGAATTGTGAGTTATGAATTAAAACAAAACGAATGACCTTTTACAACGAACATACAAAGCTCTTCGTGTCGGTCGACTGCATCATCTTCGGCTTTGACGAAGGCAAGCTGAAAGTGCTCATCGGTCGGCGGCAGATGGATCCCGGGCGGGGCGAATGGAGCCTCTACGGGGGCTTCGTTGCCGCCGACGAGAGTATCGACGATGCTGCTGAGCGCACCTTGCAGAACCTCACGGGCATGAAGAATATCTTTATGCGCCAGGTGGGGGCCTTTGGCCGGGTCGACCGCGACCCGGGCGAGCGTGTCATCTCCATCGCCTATTATGCACTCATCAACGTGAGAGACTACAGCGAGAAGCTGCGGGCCGAGCATCAGGTGGAGTGGGTGAGCATCGACGAGCTTCCTGCGCTCTATTCCGACCATAACGAGATGGTGCAGATGGCATGGCACTTGATGAAGCAGAAGATGCGCACCGAGCCCATCGGCTTCCGGCTGCTGCCCAGCCTCTTCACCCTCACTCAGCTGCAGCGGCTCTACGAAGCGGTCGGAGGCGAACTCATCGACAAGCGAAACTTCCGTAAGCGCATCAAGGAAATGGACTTCATCGAGAAGACAGAACTCATCGACAAAGCCAGCTCAAAACGGGGAGCATACCTCTACCGGTTCAATAAAAATGTATATAAAGAAGATCCTAATTTTAAACTCTAAAATACTATGTTGGAAGAACTGAAGCAAAAAGTTTTCAAGGCCAATCTCGATTTGGTCAAACAAGGACTGGTCATCTTCACCTGGGGCAACGTCTCGGGCATCGACCGTGAAAAAGGGCTCGTAGTCATCAAACCCTCAGGCGTAAGCTACGACGAAATGAAGGCCGACGATATGGTGGTGGTCGACCTCGAGACAGGAAAGGTGGTCGAAGGCAACCTGAACCCTTCGAGCGACACCCCCACACACCTCGTATTATATAAGGCATTCCCCAACATTCAGGGGGTTGTCCATACGCACTCTACCTATGCCACGGCCTTTGCACAGGCTGGCCGCGACATACCCAACATCGGCACCACCCATGCCGACTACTTCTATAAGGACATTCCTTGCACCCGCGATATGACCAAGGAAGAGGTCGAGGGGCAGTACGAACTGGAAACGGGCAACGTCATCGTCGACGAGATACTGAACCGTCGCAAGATCAACCCCGACCACACGCCTGCAGTCCTGGTGAAGAATCACGGTCCGTTCTCATGGGGCACCAGTCCCGACAATGCCGTCTACAACGCCAAGGTCATGGAGCAGTGTGCCAAGATGGCTTTCGTGAGCTTCTCGGTGAACCCCAACACCACCATGAACCCTCTCCTGGTCGAGAAGCACTACAATCGTAAGCACGGCCCCAACGCATACTACGGACAGAAAGGACAGAAACACTGATACGCGCTTATAGGCAAAGAATAAAGGTGGAAAACTGAGACCGGATAATCGGCACAGTTTTCCACTTTCTCGTCGGTCATGTTCTTTATTTCAATTCTTTTTCGTAATTTTGCAACGATGAAACACGTCGATATGATCATACTGCGCTTTGCCTATATCGCCATACTTACAGTGCTGATGGCAGGGCAGGCCCGTGCCCAGGAGGATGACAGCATTGCCTATTCGCTCAATCTGCCCGAGACGGTCGTGCTGGCAGACGGCATGACCTTCGAGGAATATCTGCTCAGGCAGGTGCTTGCCAATGCCACGCCGTTGAAGGAACGGGTAGAGACGCTCGACTATTCTGTGACATGCCAGCTGGAGAAAGACTTCGACCTGACGAAGTTCCCACACCGGCGCACCATCACCCTGGCTGCCCGGCTGGCGGGCTACGGCTCCATCTTGTCGGCCCTCAGAGAGCATAAGCACTTCGGCATCACGATGGCAGAGGATGTACACTTTGACAAAGGGAAAATAACGGCCTCGAACCTGAGGATGGTCGAGATGAAACAAAAGCTGACAGAGAAGCAGATAGCCTCATTCCTGAAGCACGACGGCATGCTGAGCGCCAACGTCTACGACAAGTTCTACAAGAAAGTGCGCCAAAAGGTGAAGGAGCTACAGAAATTGCGCAGGAAAAAGGAAGAGACGGGGCTGGAATATGTAGGCAGCTATACGTCGGGCAGCAGGGTAATCTATGTGGTGAAGCTCGGCAGCATGAAGGTCGACATTGCAGAAGGGTGTTGGCAAATCTCGCGCATCAGCTATCAGGAAGGCCAGAACACGATGTATTATCAATTCAGGGAGGTGAGGCCCGGCCTCTTCTTGCTTGGGCATGGGCGTGCAAAGCTGTTTATCGACAAAGCCAGATGGCCCAAGGGATACATCTCCATGAAAATGGAATATGTCTATCATGGGCCGCATACTTGACAGCTTCCGAGAACGGGGCGGGACTATACGACCAGCTCCGTAGGCAATGACGACGTTCAGAATGATTTACGACATGATGGTTTTGTTATGATAGAAATACGAAAAGCTATAAAGAGCCAGGCTACAGAGATTGCCTGTCTCGTTATGATGGCAATGACAGACGATTGTTGCCTCTATTTCTGTGGCGACGGTTATGGACTGGATGACTTCCGTAAGATGATGACATTGTTAGTGAAACGAGAGGATTCACAGTACAGCTACAAGAACACGTTGGTTGCCCTTGACGATGATAAAGTGGTAGGTATCTCTATAAGTTATGATGGAGGAAACCTGCGCCAATTACGCCAGGCATTCATTGAGACTGCCAAAGAACACATCGGAAAGGATCACTCTGGAATGGACGATGAGACACAGGCCGGTGAACTCTATCTCGATTCACTGGCCGTCCTACCGGAATATCGCCGTCGAGGTATTGCCAAACTTCTCATTAAAGCTACAAAGGAACGCGCTGACAACATGGGACTTCCTTGCGTCGGTCTGTTGGTGGATAAAGGGAACCCTTTAGGTGAAGCATTGTATGCTGCCGTAGGATTCCAATATGCCAATGATAGTCACTGGGGAGGGCATGAAATGAAGCATCTGACGTTATGACGTGAATCACAAATACACCATCCACCAGAATTGGTAAGCGGCTATCGCCGGAATACGCATAAGGATCATTCTGCGTTCGCTAAAAACCTCAAACGACGCTTTGCTTGAAAAGTATTTTTGCAAATTGCTCTTTTGCTATAGCTTTTTTCCCTAACTTTGGCTTCGCCGAATTTTCTATGCACTCGGAAATGCAAAGAAAAGCACACTTTTCTTTGCATTTCTCCCGTTTTTTTGTAACTTTGCACCCCATGAAACAGGCAATGATACTGGCGGCAGGGCTGGGCACCCGACTGAAGCCGCTCACCGACACGATGCCCAAAGCCATGGTTCCCGTGGCAGGCAAGCCACTCATCTGGCATCTCGTGATGAAACTGAAAGCAGCCGGATTCCAGCATGTCGTGGTCAACGTGCACCATTTCGCCTCGCAGATTGTCGACTATCTGAAGGCCAACGACAACTTCGGCCTCGACATCAAAATCAGCGACGAAACGGCGCAGTTGCTCGATACTGGTGGCGCCATTAAGCATGCGCTGCCCCTGTTCAGTTCCGAGGCACCCGTACTTATTCACAATGTCGATATCCTGAGCAATGTCGACGTGGCATCGTTCTACGACCAGGCCGCGCAGGCCGATGCGCTGCTGCTCGTGGGCGAACGGAAAACCAGTCGCTATCTGCTCTTCGACGAACAGCTGCGACTTACTGGCTGGACCAACGATGACAAGGGCCTGTTGAAGCTTGCCGACCCAGGACTCGATGTTGACCATCAGCGGCGTCTGGCTTTCACGGGCATTCACGTCGTTCAGCCACGTCTGGCAGAACTCATGGGAGACATGCCCGATAAGTTCGGCATCTTCGATTTCTATATGCGCTATGCCCTGCAGTGCCGGTTCGTCGGCTTCCTGAAGCCCGACCTCCGCATGCTCGACGTGGGCAAGCTCGACACACTCGAGCAAGCAGAACAATTCATAATTCACAATTCATAACAACAGCTTATGCAACAGAAGATCATCATTCTTGATTTCGGCTCGCAGACCACGCAGCTCATAGGCCGACGCGTGCGCGAGCTGGACACCTTCTGCGAGATCCTGCCCTACAACAAGTTTCCGAAAGACGACCCCTCGGTCATCGGTGTCATTCTGAGCGGCTCGCCCTACTCGGTCCACGACCCGGAAGCCTTCAAGGTCGATCTCTCGCAGTTCGTAGGCCGTCTGCCCGTGCTGGGCATCTGCTACGGTGCCCAGTTCATCTCGCACACCCTGGGCGGCAAGGTGGAAAAGACCGACTCACGCGAGTATGGCCGTGCCCATCTGGAAAGCATCAATCTCTCTAATCCGCTCTTCAAGGGATTTGAGAAAGGCTCGCAGGTGTGGATGAGCCACGGCGATACCATCACGGCCATCCCCGACGGCTTCGAAGTGATTGGTTCTACGGCAGATGTTGCCAATGCGGCCTTTGCCTCGACCAAGCAGCCTGTGTGGGCCGTGCAGTTCCACCCCGAGGTGTTCCACACCGTGCAGGGCACACAGCTGCTGAAGAACTTCGTGGTCGACATCTGCGGCTCGCGCCAGGAGTGGAGCGCCGCCTCGTTTGTCGACAGCACCGTGGCCGAACTGAAGCAGCAGCTGGGGCAGGACCGCGTCATTCTCGGACTCTCGGGCGGCGTGGACAGCAGCGTGGCCGCCGTGCTGCTGAGCAGGGCCATCGGCGACCGCCTGACCTGCATCTTCGTCGACCACGGCATGCTACGCAAAAACGAGTTCCAACAGGTGATGGACGACTATAAGGTGCTGGGACTGAACGTGATTGGTGTCGATGCCAGTGAGAAGTTCTTTGCCGATCTGGCCGGTGTCGTCGAGCCCGAGCAGAAGCGTAAGATTATTGGCCGCGACTTCGTCGAGGTGTTCAATGCCGAGGCCAAGAAAATCACTGATGCCAAGTGGTTGGCTCAGGGCACGATCTACCCCGACCGCATCGAGTCGCTCAACATCACGGGCAAGGTCATCAAAAGCCACCACAACGTGGGCGGACTGCCTAAGGAGATGCACCTGCAACTGTGCGAGCCGCTGAAGTGGCTGTTCAAGGACGAGGTGCGCCGCGTGGGCCGTCAGTTGGGCATGCCCGAACACCTCATCACGCGTCATCCCTTCCCCGGTCCCGGACTGGCCGTGCGTATCCTCGGCGACATCACCCGTGAGAAGGTGCGCATACTGCAGGAGGCCGACGACATCTACATCCGCGGACTACGCGACTACAAAGTTAAGCTCAGTGGCGAAGAGGCCCGCCGCGTATTGGCCGCTGGCGTGCCTGCTGCCATGCAGGACGGCGAGATAGAGGTGTCGCTCTACGACCAGATCTGGCAGGCCGGCGCCATCCTCCTAAGCACCGTCCGCAGCGTGGGCGTCATGGGCGACGAGCGCACCTACGAGAATCCTGTAGCCCTGCGCGCCGTCACCAGCAGCGACGCCATGACCGCCGACTGGGCCCATCTGCCCTACGACTTCATGGCCAAGGTCAGCAACGAGATCATCAACAAGGTGCGCGGCGTCAACCGCGTCTGCTACGACATCTCGTCAAAGCCACCCGCAACCATCGAGTGGGAGTAATAAACTCAAGTTTCCCATCCCTATGACCTTTTAAGAACAACGAATTCTTGCTGCCGAAGGGACGCAAGAATTCGTTGTTGAAAAGAAAAGGGTGGGATAATTCTGTCCATAAGATGAAGTTTTCACCTTTTATCATAGAAAAACTCAGAGAGAAGTCGGGCAACGACATTCGCCTGTCGCGCGACTGCGAACTGCTGACCCTCGACATCGAGTCGGCAACGGGCGAGCACATCGGCGTCAACACCATGAAGAGGTTGCTGGGCTTCATTGCCGACGAGCGCACGCCGCGCACCTCAACGCTCGACGTCATTGCCCGCTATCTTGGCTTCGACAATTGGGAAGCCCTGCGGCTTGTCGACGAGAACAGCAGCAACTCGTCTTTCGACGACCGCGACGAATATCTGGCCTGCTACTTGGAGCCGGGCCAGCAGCTTGCAATTTCCTATCCGCCCAACCGCAGCCTGACCATTGAGCATCAGGACGGTAATCGTTTCCTGGTGGTGGAGAGTGAGAACAGCAAACTCATAGCGGGCGACCAGCTCACGCTGACACATATCGTCCGGGGTTATCCCTTGCTTGTTGCCGAGGTCATTAGAGACGGTCGGAACCTTGGCGCTTTCACGGCAGGCAAAGCGCAGGGTATAGACTTTGATTTGCTTTGACGCATGATGGACAGCACTTCGTCGTTTGCCGGGGAGCAGCAGGCTTTTCCTGATGCCGAACTGCTGGCGGTGGGCGGCACCACCTGCCAGTGCTACCGTGTGAAGCGGTATGGCAAACTGCACTTTCTGAAGCGGTTGAAGCCCGAACTTCGCACCCATCCGCAATATGTGGCTGCCCTGCAGAAGGAGTTTGAGACGGGCTATTCGCTCGACCACCCTAACCTGGTTCGCTACCTGTCGAAGACCTACGACGGCATCCTGATGGATTATGTAGACGGCGAGACACTCAGCCAGTTTGCCGAGCATCATCCCGACTACTTCAAGAGCCGCAAGAATGCCGACCGTTTCCTTCGTCAGCTGCTCAGTGTCGTTGGCTATCTGCACAGCCACCAGGTAGTACACCTCGACCTGAAGCCTGCCAACATTCTGATGACCCGCGTTGGCAACGATGTGAAACTGGTTGATTTGGGCTATTGCTATGCCGACTGCTACGCCGACACCACGGGGCGCACCGACAAATATGCCGCCCCCGAACAACTCGACGGGTCGGCAAAGGTCGATGCCCGCACCGACATCTACGCCATTGGCCGCATCCTGCAGACGCTTCCCTGCGCCCCCTATTATAATAAGGTGATACGGCGGTGTACGGCCAAGAATATGGAAGCGCGATATGCTTCTACAGACGAGATTCTACAGTCGTTGCATAGCAGATGGCCATGGTGGATGGCTGTACTGGCACTTATGTTCATGGCCGCTTTGGGCATTTATAATGTGATGATTTCGTCTTCTGACGTAACCGAAGCGACAGCGGTCTATCCGCAAGAAAGCACTCAGCATTCTCAATCCGGCAGTGTTACGAATAGGGAACCAACTACCCATGCAACTCCCGATGCTGTCACTTCGTCACCAGAAAAGGAACGCCCCCAGTTGACCCATGAAGAAGTCAAAACAGAACAAAGCGTACAACCGACGGAAGCACACTCGGAGGCTGCGAAGGAAGCACCTGCTACTGTTCAATATGAGGACACCTTGGCTTTGCGTCGAGAGTTGCAGCTTCTCATTGGCCCTCGTTTCAAGCAGACACTTGGTCATTATAGTGACTCCATCTACAACCGCATCAATCAGGAACGCTTCTCGCAAGAGTGGAGTGATTTTGAAGAAAGCCTCATACCGCTTTATACCCAGGTCTGGGAGAAATACAAAGACCGGGTAAGCAAGCATACCATGGAGAGTGAGTGGTGCCAGACCATTCTGTATTATCGTGTGCCGCAGTTCTGGCAGATGAAGCGAAACGAGCCTGGTCATGATTCGTTCTATGACGACAAGGCATTTGAGTATTACAAGTTCCCTTGCTGATACAGCCAAATGGACGAAATGGATGATTGTTTTCTGAAGAAAAGAATTTAACTTTGCACCTGTTAAATGTATTGTTAAACTTTTAAATTTAAAAAACAAAATGAAGAAGAACTATTCTGTATTTGTCATGGTGGCTATGCTATTGATGACATGTATGAGTTTCGTTGCATGCGGTGATGACGACGACGATGACGCAATCACTTCCGGAGGAGGCGGCGATGTCGTCAACATCAATGGCACTGACTATCGCGTGAGTAGGGTGGTCACTTGGGAAGGCGAATGGAAAAACGGTAAAGGCCAATTCTACGTACCTGTTTTAGACCATGTCGGCAATGCTGATGACGTGTTGCTCTATCAGTTCAAGTTCAAGAGTAGTGCTCAGCCGAAAGTTGGCGATGAGTTTTCTAAGATGGAATTAACGCTGGCTCCGCTCGACAACAAAGGGTATAACTATATGCTGGATGGAGAGCTGCCATATATTAGTGGAACGGCCAAAGTCGTCAGTTTAGACAATTCGGAGAACCACACCATCACCATAGCCTTCGACCATTTGACAATGGGAAACAGCAAAGCCACTTATGTATTCAACGGCACGACCTGGCTTGATTATAACTTTGCCCGTTAATTAGCAGAAAAAGTCGCTCACAAATTTGGCGTTTTGTAAAATTCTTCTTATATTTGCACCGTCGCAGAAAGACTGCGGCAGACATAATTGGGAAGCGTTTAGCTATTCCGCATCTGTGAATCTCGACAACTCACCTGTGCAGCCGAATAGAAGAAACGCCAACCTTAGGATTGATATATGCATACATGACATATACCGCCTGAGGTGTGAGCGACTTTCTTATTCTTGCACAGGGCAGTCGAGAGCCTACAGATGGAATATGTTAAGTAGGCTCACACTTTCTTTTTGTGTCTGAGATAACATAAAACTTTTAAAAGAGTATCCAATGAGCCGAGGGTACAAAAAAGAATAATATGGCACTAATCAAATGTGAAGGTTGTGGAAATATGGTTTCCGAAAATGCAACATCATGTCCTAAGTGTGGACATCCCATTAGTGGTAATGCCCCAGTCTCTCCAAACTATCTGCAGAACACAAATCTTTCACCTAAAAGTAGGACAACAACAGCTCTTCTGGCCTTATTTCTTGGGGGAATTGGAGTACATTATTTCTATTTAGGAAAGCCTATTGCAGGTTTAATTTTCTTATTACTATTTTGGACATACATACCAGCATTAATAGCTCTAGTACAAGCAATTATGATGTTCACTATGACTGACGCTCAGTTTTATGAGAAGTATGCTAATAATCCTAAGTCCATACCTCTATTTTAATTCATCCAAAGAATAATATGGCAATAGTAGATATTGTAAAGTGCGAAATGCGCCCAGGTATCTTAGTTGAGAAGTTCCCAAGTTCAGACTTGCGCTTGGGAACACAACTAGTCGTTCATCCTGGTCAAACAGCAATTTTTGTTAAGGGGGGGGCAATATGTGACGAGTTCGAAAGTGGAACTTACTCATTGTCTACAGATAACATTCCAATTCTGAATAAACTCATCAACATTCCATTTGGAGGTGATTCTCCTTTTCAAGCAGAAGTTTGGTTTGTTAATAAACTTGCAGTACTTGATTCTAAATGGGGCACTGCAACTCCATTACAAATAGAAGACCCAAAGTATGAAGTCATAGTACCTATACGGGCATATGGACAATATGGGTTTAGAATTGCTGAGCCAAGAAAAATTATAGAAACGTTAGTTGGCAATAGAAGTACATTCTCATCAGAAAACCTTGGTGTCTATTTTAGGGGAAAAATATTATCACAACTCACGAATATAATTTCTGACAAACTTGTGCGTGATGGAATATCTATTTTGAATATAAATTCTCATTTGTCAGATATCTCATTATATTCACTAGAACGACTAACAGCGTATTTTTCCAACTTTGGTTTATTTCTTCAGGTATTTGATATTATCTCAATAAGTGTAAACGAAAAAGATCCGAGCTTTATTAGACTCAAGGAAGCAAAAGATTTAGCAGCTCGCTTGAAGATAACAGGAAGAGATGTGTATCAAATGGAACGAAGCTTCGATGTACTTGAAGGTGCAGCTAATAATGATGGCATGGCAGGTGGATTAATGGGAGCAGGGTTAGGAATAGGTGCTGGAATAGCGGCTGGCGGTCAAATGTCGTCAATAGCATCACAAATGAATACTAATCCATCAAGTATGATGATTCCTCCCCCATTATCAAATGCCAATGTGCAATATTATATCGCTATCAATGGTACTCAACAAGGGCCGTATAACATAAATGCTATAATATCAGCAATTCAAAGCGGCTCTATAACGAAAGACCAGTTAGCTTGGAAAGCTGGTATGGCAAATTGGGCTCAAATAGGGTCGTTTGTGGAGTTTTCTTCTTTTTTCAATGTTCCACCTCCAATTCCAATGCCATAATGTTGAAACTTAATTGCTAATCAAATTGTAGTAGAATATGAAAGTTCTGACAATAATAGTATTTGTGGTATTGCTGTTGGTCAATTTGCTCGCCGGGGTGATTATAAAAGAGTATCTGACAGAGAACATTATTATGTCATCATGTATTTTGTTACTGAATGCCATACTTTTGTGGTTAGTTGCCAATAGCAAGATGAGAGATGCATTTAAAGTGTCATATCATATCCTTTTTCCTTTTATTTGCATTACAGAAATTATTTTAGCAATAATAGCTCCCAATAAATGGGAGGACAACTTCTTTGTTATTGGTATTGTCTGCTGTGTAGCTTTCCAGTTTATACTATTATTCGCTGCTATAAAAACAACTCAACATAATACGCAATATGATTGAATGTAAAGAATGTGGATGTCCGTACGACGAAAATATGCCGAGCTGTCCTGAATGTGGCAACCCTACGGAATATTCAACCAACACGACAGGTTCAACCAATTGTCCCAATTGTGGCGCGCCATTGGTTAATTCTATAGCTTGTGAATACTGTGGGACAGTATTCCCTAAGCAGAACAACAGGACAAACAATAATAGCAGAACTGATGTTGGAGTGGCAGCCTTTTTGGGTGGCTTAGTTGGTGGGATTCTTAGTGATTAACAACTTGAATAATTATGGCATTAATAAAATGTTCAGAATGCGGACATGAGATTTCATACAAGGCAACTGTATGTCCGAAGTGTGGCAATAAAATTGCCATTGTAGAAGAAAAGCAGTACAACTATAATCTTAATTGCTGTTGTGCTGTTGGCTCTTTTGGCGTGTGTAGTTTTAGAGTGTCTTAGTGATTTACCATTTTAATTGATATACAGATATGAAAAAGTATTATTCAGTTTTAGCGATGCTTGCAATGATGGTTGCAGCATTGAATATTACTGCTTGCGGCAGCGACGATGATGATGCCGACAACAGCATTCCCTCAACAAGCAATGCCGATGGCATTACTGACGGTAAGGTCACTGTTAAGTTTGCTGACTCGCAAACCACAACCTATTATTCCGCTCAGTCAAACTGGGTCCAACTGCACCAGCAAGTGACGGGCGGTTCCAAGTATGACACCGACAACGGTTACACCTTCAGCACCTCGCTTTCCAGCGATCTTGACGTAGAGGCTGTGGCCAAGAAGAAGAATGACTACGGAAAAAACTGGGAAGTCTTTCTGATGAACTATACGTGGCTCTATTGGCAGTTCCAGACCAAAGACCCCGTCAGTGTAGGGAAAGAAATAAGCATCGACGGCATCTTCTGGAACGATGCAGCCATCAATACCAAGCAGGAAGGTGGCAAAATCATTGTCAAATCGGTCAGTGATGACAAAATCACGTTGTCGTTCGACAACCTGCAATTCAAGCATTGTAAAGTGTGGCGTGTGGGTAACAGCGAATTTGAAATGCTCACCGTCAACGGCGAAATAACATTCAAACAAGATAAATAAGAGAAAAAGTCGCTCACAAATTTCATCGTCGCAGAAGGACTGCGGCGACATAATTGGGAAGCGTTACGCTGTTCCGCATCTGTGAATCTCGACAACTCACTGAATATTCGGATATGCAAGAGGTGCAACCTGAGGTTAGTATATATGTACTACAACATATACTGCCTGAGGTGTGAGCGACTTTTTTTATTCAATATTCAGGCAGTCGAGAGCCTACAGATGGAATATGCTAAGTAGGCTCACACTTTCCTTTTGTGACTGAGAGAAACTATAATTATGTTAATAGTACGTGATACATTATAAAGATTTATTATGGCATTAATCAAATGTAAAGAATGTGGGCATGAGATTTCGGACAAGGCTCGAACCTGTCCGCATTGCGGTTGCCCTGTTTCAGTGGTGGAACAGAAAGATAATCCACAGCTTAAGACACAACTTAGAACTGTAAATAACGAACAACAGCGAAAGAACAAATGGGGATTGTTTATTGGTGTTATTGTGTGCGTTTTGTTGTTAGGTGCTTCAGCCTTCTATTTCCTAAAGAATGATAGTAAGCAAATAGTCTTGACACCTGAGTT
>CAMJLB010000048.1 GCA_946406555.1 uncultured Prevotellaceae bacterium
CCAGTCCGCGTGCCTCGCGCAGCTCCTGGAACACGATGGTGTTCATGCCACCGCCATAGTACTCGTTGAAGAGGGCTTGTACGGCCAGCTCCTGCTCGTTGCGGGGGCGCTGCTCATTATGGAACATGCGCATGTAGATGTTCTTGGCGTCGTAGGGGGCGAGGAGTATCTCGTTCTGAGGCGTGGGCTGCATGGCGTAGTGCCTGCCCTCGGGCACGGTCTGAAGGGTGGCTGGCACGCGGTGGTGAGAACCTACGGCCTCAACCAGCTCCTGCTGGCTCATGGGGCCATAATATAATACGGTGTGCTCATACTGCGAGAGGTTCTTCAGCAGGTCGAGAAGGTCTTGCGGGTTGATGGCGGCCAGCTGTTGGGCAGTGAGCGAGTTGCGGTAGGAGTTGTAAGGGCCGTAGAGTCCGTAGGCCACGAGATACTGGAAATTGGTGCGCTGGTCGGCCTTGGCATCGATGCGGCTCTTCTCTCGCAGGGCGATATACTGCTGATAGGCCTCGGGATTGGCCTGGGCGCACTGCATGAGATGCTCGAGCAGGGCGATGGCCTGCGGCATATTCTCAGAGAGACCGTTGAGGCTGACGTTGATAGTGCGCTGGCCCACGCTGATGTTGTAGGAGCAGGCGAGCTTGTAGAACTGCTGCTTGAGCTGCTCATTGGTCAAGGAGTCGGTACCGAGATAGTCTAAATAATCTGCTGCATAGTAATAGTTTAAGTCGCTCTCCTCGCCGAAGTCGTAGTGGAAGGAGAGCTGGAACCGTCCGTTCTCCTTGTTCTGTACATAAACGTAAGGCAAGTTCTGCCCGTCGATGAAGGTAAGGTCTTTCTGGAAGTCGACGAAGCGCGGCTCGATGGGCTTCACCTGACTCTGCTGTATCTCCTTGACGAAATCGCTCACCAGCTCGCGGTTGGTGGGAATGGGCGTAATCTCGGGCTTGTCGATCTTCTTCTGCGTGGGGTCTACGCCCTGACGCTTGTAGATGGCTACATAATTGTCGGCGAAATGCTTCTGGGCGAAAGCTACAATCTGCTCCTTGGTCATGCCCTCCACACGCTCGAGTGCCTGCACTTCCTGCTGCCAGGGGGTGCCATTGACAAAGGCATCGACAAACATACGGGCACGCACGCGGTTGCTCTCCAAGGCATTATAGTACTGCAGCTTCAGGTTGTTTTTCACCGAGGGCAGCAGGTCGTCGCTGAAGTCGCCGGCCTTGAGCTTCTCTATCTCTTGTAGAAGCAACTGACGCACCTCGTCGAGCGACTGCCCCTGACGCGGCGTACCGCCGAGAATGAAGATGGAGTGGTCCATCATGGCATCTACCCCACCCCACGCCTGAAGCATCTTCATCTGCTGATTGATGTCGAGGTCGATGAGTCCGGCAGTACCGTTGCTCAGCATCGACTCGATGACCTGCAGCGTATCGGTCTGCAGCGACGAAGCACGGTCGAAACGATAGCCCATCCAGAGTGTCTCAGCCTCGGGGCCTATGACGGTGGTGTCGACTGGCTGCGACAAGGGAGAGAGTTCAGGGAAGGCAGGCTGTTCAACGTTCTCGCCCGGCTGCCACTGCCCAAAGTACTGGTCGATAGTAGCAATGACCTCGTCGGGATTGAAATCGCCCGACATGCAGATAGCCACGTTGTTGGGCACATACCACTTTTTGAAATATTCCTTGATGTTGGTAATAGAGGGGTTCTTCAAGTGCTCCTGGGTGCCGATGGTGGTCTGCGTACCATAGGGATGGTTGGGGAAGAGCTTGGCCAGAAGAGCATTGAAGAGCTTGTCGGTGTCGTCGGTGAGGTGGATATTGTACTCCTCGTAGACGGCCTCGAGTTCGGTGTGGAAGCCACGTATGACCATGTTCTGGAAACGGTCGCTCTGTATCTTGGCCCAGTTCTCTACCTCATTGGAGGGAATGTCCTCGGTATAGCAGGTCACGTCGTTGGAGGTGAAGGCATTGGTACCCTCTGCACCGATGGCCGCCATGAGCTTGTCGTACTCGTTGGGAATGAAATACTTGGCGGCGAGCTGGCTCACGGAGTCGATTTCGTGGTAGGCCTGACGGCGCTCGGCGGGGTCGGTGAGCGTGCGATAACGCTCGTAGCGCTGCTCTATATCGTCGAGCAGCGGAGCTTCGGCCGAGGGGTCGGTGGTGCCAAACTTCGAAGTACCCTTAAACATAAGGTGCTCCAAATAGTGAGCCAGGCCGGTGGTCTCGGCAGGATCGTTCTTCGAGCCGGTACGCACAGCTATATAAGTCTGAATGCGAGGCTCTTCCTTGTTTACGCTGAGGTAGACCTTCAGACCGTTGTCGAGCGTATAGATACGGGTCTTCGACAGGTCGTCCTTCACCTCTTCATACTTGTACTTGCTGCATCCCGTGAGCAGCAGGGCACACAGGGCCCCAAACATCAATCTCATTTTCATAACAAGTAGCTTTTCGTTTTTTATTATTATTCACCAAATGTTTTCTTCAGTAAGTCATCGTCGGGCTGCTTCTTGAAGTAGTCGGCATCTATCTCCTTGATTTGCTTCCACAGCTTCTTTGCGCTCTCCGTATTGCCGAGGAGCAGATAGCAGTTTCCACGGCAGTTCAGCAGCATCGGCTTGCTTTGAGATGCCACGACAGGTGCCATCAGCGTGAGCGCATCGAGATACAACAGCGTGCGGTCGGCCCCTAAGATGTCGTAGCCAAGACGATAAGCGAGCAGATTGCAGAAATACAGACTATTGACATAGTCTTCCATATTCCTCATCGTCCGGTATTTTTCTATTTCCGCCTCCACGTAGGAGATGCAGTTCTCCAGCAGCCTCTTGCCCTCTTCTTGTTCTCCAGCACGATAGGTAGCCAGGGCATGGAATGCTTTAATGAAATGAACATACACTTTCGACTTTGCATTGTGGTCGTGACCAGCACCTGCATAGTCTTCGATGCTTCTGAGCTGCCGCCCGCAAAATTCTTTGCACTCTTGATAGTGCCTCTTGCTGACATATAAGTCGGTGGCAATGCCCATAACGCCCATAGAGAGTGCCTCGATACTTACATCCTTCTCGTTGAAGGCTTCTGCGATAAACTTCTCGGCCTGCTGCAGATTGCCTTTTACTGCGGCTTCCACGGCTTCACGCATGCACTCGTTGCCATCTCTATACAAGGGCACGTCGGAGCCAAATACGTTCTGCCACTTCCTGGGCAGCCCGCCCCGCACCCAGACCTCGGTAAGAGGCTGTCCGTTCTCCTGCACAAAGGTGAGCGTGTGGCAGTCATCACTCAGCCAGTGAATGTTGCAAGGGTGGCCAATCTCATAGAGCGTCGTGTCGTTCTCATACTTGATGGTATTCGTAGTGAAGCATTGCAATACATTCCCGTTTCCCACCACGTCGAGCACCATCGAGAGACCCGGTCCATAGCTTTTCCACCTCGTTGGCAACGGATGGTGCTGACCAGTGCCATCAGCATTGGCGACGCTACCTGTACGCATCCACCAGCCACCAAACTTCCCGGCCTTGAGGCCCTTGTTTGCAACCTTGTTCTCCAACATAATGAAGGCTGTTGCCACTTCGGGTTCCAGCACCTTCTCATATACCTCGGTAATAAACTCGCCAAGTTGGCTCATATTCGGCCACCTGTCATTATACCACTTGAAGTAGAACTGCTTGTCGTCTACGTTGAAGACTTGTATTCCATGCCCATCGGCACCTTGCGGCGTCTCTCCTGTATTCAGCAATGGGAAAGGCTCGCGAATCTCAACCATGATCTGGCTCCACTGGGTTATGTTTCTCGACGGTCTGTAAGAGATAAGCAACCCCACCGAGTCGGCAGCATATTTATACTGGCTGAAAGGGGGCACACGTGTCTTTCCATCCTGATAGATGAACTTCTGCAAATGGTAAAGCCCCTTCGGGTTTTGTGCCGTCAGGCCCATTGTTGCAAGCAGTAACAAGAATGATAAGCTAAGAACTCTCTTCATACGACATGGCATGTTTAATTTTTTTACCAATTTTTCTCGTTCTGTCGGCGCTGACCTTGCTTTTGCGCCTCCTTCATGCGCTGCTGTGTCTGCTTCTCCTGTTGCATGGCGGCATTGAGCAGCTGCTCGGCATTCTCACGGCTCATCTGAGGTTTCTGCTCTTGCTGTTGCTGCTTATTCTGCTGCTTCTGCTGATCCTGCTTCTGTTTGTCTTGCTTCTGCTTGTCCTGTTGCTGATTCTGTTGGTTCTGCTGGTTCTGCTGGTCTTGCTTCTGCTTCTCGTGCTTGCAGAGCACCAAGTTGTAGCGAGTCTCATCGTCGTTGGGGTTCAGGCGCAGTGCCTGCTTATATGCCTCGATGGCTTCGCCATACATCTTGTGCTTCTGGCAGACCACACCGATATTATGATACGACTGTGCCTTGCGCAGCGGATTGGTCTCAAGCTGACCCGACTTCTGAAACTGCTCTATGGCCGCCGAGTCTTTCTGCTGTGACAGCAGGGCGTTGCCCAGATTATAGTGGGCCTGCGGGTTTTTATCGTTTTTCTCTACGGCCTTGCTGTAGGCCACCTCGGCCTGCTCGTAGTCGCCCCGCTGGAAGTGTTTGTTGCCCTGGCGCACCAGTTGGCGGTCGGTCTGGGCAGCAGCGGGCTGCGCCGATAGCATGGCAAAAGAAAGCACTGCCAGCAGCAGCACGGGCAGCGTCATGCCTTCGGCAGGCTTCCTGCTGCGGAAGAGCGATACGTTCTTCAGCAAGGGGTTGCGGCGGTCGAGGATGCACACCTCGAGAATGAGCAGCAGCAATGCCAACAGTCCCACAGCCTGGAACTGCTCGTCGTAGTCGCTGTAGATGGTGCTGTCGGTCTCGTTCTTCTCAAGTTTGTTGAGTTCCTCGTCAAGCTGTCGCTGGGCGTTGCTGTTGTTCTCTACATGGATATAGGCACCGCCGCCAGCCTGTGCCACCTCGCGGCACATCTGCTCGTTGAGTGCCGACATGACGGTGTTGCCCGTGTTGTCGTGCAGGTAGTCGCCAGTGCCGGGAATGGGGATAGGCGAACCTTTCGGCGAACCCACACCCAGCACATAGACGCGCATGTTGCGATCGCGTGCCTCCTTGGCGGCCTCGATGGCACCACCCTCATGGTCTTCGCCATCGGTGATGACGATGATGGCCTTGCCTATCTTCTCCTGCTGCGTAAAGCTGTGGGTTGCGGTCTCGATGGCAGCAGCAATATCGGTGCCCTGAGTTGTCATCATGGAAGGTTCGATGCTGGAAAGGAACATCTTGGCCGAGACGTAGTCGCTGGTAATAGGCAACTGAACGAAGGCATCGCCGGCAAAGACGATGAGGCCGATCTTGTCGTTGGTGAAATTGTCGACCAGATTCTCAACCATCATCTTAGCGCGCTGCAGTCGGCTGGGAACCACGTCTTCGGCCAACATGGAGTTACTGATGTCGATGGCAATGACCGTCTCGATGCCCGTGCGTTTCTCGTGGCTGACGTGCTTGCCAAACTGCGGCCGTGCCAACATGACGATGAGCAGGGCCAGAGCGGCCTGCAGCAACCAGAACTTGACACCTGGGCGGAAGCGCGACACGTCGGGCATGAGCTCGCGCAGCAACGAGGGGTCGCCAAATTTCTTAAGCCGGGCTTTCTGCCGTTGGTAGCCCGCAAACCTGATGATGGCAAATAGCAAGAGCAGCACCAGCAGGTAAAGGTATTGTGGATCTTCGAATCTAAACATAATGAATGGTGAATCAGGGTATTCTTCTGAAGATGGTGATGCGGAACAGGATCTCGAGCAGCAGGGCAATGACGGCAGCCAGGGCAAATGGCTGATATGCCTCATAGCGACGACTGTACTGGCGGACGTTGAGCTTCGACTTCTCGAGCTTGTCTATCTCTTTGTATATCTGTCCGAGTTCACGGTTGTTCTTGGCACGGTAGTAGTCGCCATCGGTGGCAGCGGCGATGCCCTTGAGGGTCTTCTCGTCTATTTCTACCGGCAGGTTTACGTACTGTGGCAGGCCCGTGGCAGCGGGTGGCAGCGGTGCATTGCCGGTGGTTCCCACGCCAATGGTATAGACACGTATGCCCATACTCTTGGCAATCTCGGCAGCTGTCATGGGCGAGATGTCGCCACGGTTGTTGGCACCGTCGGTGAGCAGGATTACCACGCGGCTCTTGGCCTTCGAGTCCTTCAGACGGCTCACGGCGTTGGCCAGTCCCATGCCGATGGCGGTGCCATCCTCTATGAGTCCATGGGCGGCGATGTCGGTGCGCACGTTTTGCAACAGCGAAAACAGCGAAGAGTGGTCGGTGGTCATAGGGCACTGGGTGAAGGCCTCGCCAGCGAAGATGGTAAGGCCAATGTTGTCGTTGGGACGACCACCGATAAACTCGGCGGCCACGTTCTTGGCAGCTTCCATGCGGTTGGGCTTCAGGTCTTCGGCCAACATCGAGGTCGACACGTCCATGGCCAGCATGATGTCGATGCCCTCGACGGTCTCATTCTTCCACGAGTTATGGGTCTGAGGGCGCGCCAGCACCACCACAAGCATGGTGAAGGCCAGCAGGCGCAGCAACAGCTGCACAGGCATAAGCACCACACGCCAACTGCGAGGAGCAAAGCGCAGGGCATAGGTGTCGGCCATGCGCAGCGTGGGTTCGCTCTTCTTGCGATACATCACATACCATAATATATAAGGTATGGCAAGCAGCAGCAACAGGAAATATTCTTTATTGGCAAATTCCATCTCTTTTTTCGCTTAGTTCGTAAATCAACCCAAAAGTTGGTAGAGGTTATAGACCACATAGCCGAAAATAGCCACACAGGCCAAGCCAATGCCGACGATGGTCCATTTCAGTGCAGTCCGGGTCTGGTTGGAGCGCTGCTCAGCCTCGGTGAGCTGTGGCTTCACAGTCTCTTCCGTAGGCATGTTCTCAAGCTTGGTCTCATTGATAAACTCGAGGGCATTCATGAGGTTGGCATCGCTCTCGTTGATGAGGGTGGAGTATTTTGCAAACTTCACCAGGTCGGCCGTCTGGAACAAGTGGCGCAGCTCGTCGAGCGAACGGGCATCAGGACTCTTTGTGAGCCTGTCTATAATCTCTGCACTGGTCATCTCCATGGCCGAGAAGCCATATCGCTCCTCAATATAGCGGCGCAGGGCATCGGTAAGACGGGTGTAGTAGAGTTTCTGACTCTCCTGGTTGTCGTCGTTCATGCCGCGATGCTCGATGCGCAAGGCCTCGATTTCCTTGATGGCCTTCTGGTGGGGCAGCAGCCTCTTCACGATGCGTATGGTGGCGATGATGGGCTTATTGTCGCGCAGTCGCAGATAGAGGTAATAGGCCACGGCCATGAGCAGCAACATGAGCACGCTGAGCCAGAAGGGCATGCTCCAGTCGCTCCACAGGAAGGGGTTCTGCTGCACCGTCTTGGGCGGGAAAAACTGCTCGGGGTGCAGCGTGTCTACCTCGAAGGTGAGCACCTTCAACGCCAGGCTCTTGCTCTCATAGGGCTTGCCGTCTATATTGACCACAAAGGGCGGCAGGTAATAAAGCGTATCGTCAAACGAGGTGAGCGTGTAGGCTACCGAACGCTCTACATAGCCATTCTCGGTACCCACGGTGCCCAGCTCGCTGCTGGCCAAGACCTCTACGCCGGGCGTTATCTGCTGCGAGGGCTTGAATACAGGGAACTCTGCCTGCTGGCCTTCTTTCATCGTGGCCGTGACAGTGACCTGTACCTGCTGCCCTACGAGCATCTCGATGGGATCGATGCGAGCCTCCACACTCTGTGCCACAGCCTTTAATGACAACAGCAAACAGGCCAACACGACAAACAGAAAACAGCTCGACGCCCTTCTACTGCAACAAGTTTCAGATTTACTTTTGAGATTATATCGTATGTCTCTCATTTCTAAACTTTTAATTTCTCATTCTAAAGAGTCCCAACAGCGATTTCACATAGTCCTCATCGGTGGCTATGCTCACGCTGTCGACATTGCTCTTGGCAAAGGTTTCCTTGAGCATCTTCTGGCGGCCGAGCCAGTGACGGTGGTAAGCTTCGCGTAGACTGCGGCTGCCGGTGTCGATATACTGCTCGAATCCCGTCTCGGCATCTACCACCTTCATCAGCCCCACGTCGGGCAACTCGCATGAGCGCTTGTCGTATACCTGTATGGCCACCACGTCATGCTTGCGGTTGGCGATGGTGAGCTGCTGCAGGAACTCCTGTTGCACGTAGAAGTCGCTGAGGATGAAAGCGGTGAGGCGGCGCTTCGACACGCTGGTGAGGAACTCCACGGCCTGTGCCACGTCGGTACGCTTTGAAGAGGCATGGAAATCAAGCATCTCGCGGATAATGTAGAGAATATGCTTGCGGCCCTTCTTGGGCGGTATATACTTCTCTATCTTGTCAGAGAAGAATACCACGCCAATCTTGTCGTTGTTCTGAATGGCCGAGAAGGCCAGGGTGGCAGCTATCTCGGTGACCATGTCGCGCTTCATCTGCCGCTGGGTGCCGAAGTCCTGCGAGCCGCTCACGTCGATGAGGAGCATCACCGTAAGTTCGCGTTCTTCCTCAAACACTTTCACATAGGGCTTGTTGAAACGCGCAGTGACGTTCCAGTCGATGTCGCGCACATCGTCGCCATACTGGTACTCGCGCACTTCACTGAAAGCCATGCCACGCCCCTTGAAGGCCGAATGATACTGTCCGGCAAAGATATTCGAACTCAGGCCACGGGTCTTGATTTCTATCTTCCTAACTTTCTTGATTATCTCTGATGTCTCCATCTTCAATTTTCAGTCTTCAATCCTCAATCTTCAATTCTCAATTTTCAATCTTCAAGGCACCTCGACCTTATTGATAATCTTCGACACGATCTCCTCGCTGGTCACATTGCTGGCTTCGGCCTCGTAGGTAAGCCCTATGCGGTGGCGCAGCACGTCGTGGGCCACGGCACGCACATCTTCGGGCACCACATAGCCACGGCGCTTGATGAAAGCGTAGGCACGGGCAGCCTTGGCCAGGTTGATGCTGGCACGGGGCGAGCCTCCGAAGGAAATCATGTCTTTCATGCCCTTCAGGCCGTAACGGTCGGGATAGCGGGTGGCAAACACGATGTCGGCAATATACTGCTCTATCTTCTCGTCGATATACACCTCACGCACCACCTCACGGGCCTTGAGTATTTCCTGCGCCGTGGTAACAGGTGTCACCGAAGGCAGACCACCGCCAATATTCTCGCGGATAATCTTCTTCTCCTCCTCAATGGTAGGATAGTCGATGACCACCTTCAGCATGAAACGGTCTACCTGTGCCTCTGGCAGCGGATAGGTACCTTCCTGCTCGATGGGGTTCTGCGTGGCCATCACGAGGAAGGGTGTTGGCAGACTGAAAGTCTCGCTGCCAATGGTGACCTGCTTCTCCTGCATGGCCTCGAGCAGGGCGCTCTGCACCTTCGCCGGCGCACGGTTTATTTCGTCGGCCAGCACGAAGTTGGCAAACACCGGTCCCTGCTTCACCAGGAAGCGCTCGTCTTTCTGAGAGTAAATCATCGTGCCGGTGACATCGGCCGGCAGCAGGTCGGGGGTAAACTGTATTCGGCTGTATTTTGCATCTATCAGCTGCGAAAGGGTTTTGATGGCCAAGGTCTTTGCCAGGCCCGGCACGCCCTCAAGCAGGATATTGCCGTCGCTCAGCAAGCCGATGAGCAGCGAGTCGACCAGATGCTTCTGGCCTACGATGACACGGTCCATGCCCGATGTCAGGTTTGTAACAAATGCACTCTGTTGTTCTATCCGTATGTTCAGTTCGCGGATGTCGATAGCTTCTGCCATAGTTTTGTTTTATTTATTATTTAGTCTTTTCTTTACTATCTTCTTTAACTCTATCTTTGGAATCTTCACCTCTTGTCCATCCTTGAGGGGTTCCTTTGCTGTCAATCCATTATACACTTCAAGGTAGCACACCATGCCATTGCCAAGATAGCGGCGGCTGAGCAGCTCGAGCGTCTCACCATTTTTGGCTTTCACCACTTCAGCAGTACCCATGATATAATAGGCACCTGTACGGACGCGCTCATCCATAGCGTCGTATTTCATATAGTCGGCCTTTGGCTGCTGTTTCTTTTCGTCAGCCTTCTGCGTCTCGGGCTTCTTTACCTCCGAAGCCGCCTTTTGCTCGGCCAAACTCTTTTCATTGGCTATTTTCTTTTCTTCTGCAGACGTTTTCTCCTCAGTGTCTTTGTTGGCTTCGGTAGTTTGTACGGTTTCTGTTGCCTTGCCTTCCTTATGGTTCAACGTGTCTTTTTCGGCAATGCCTGTCGTATCGGAAGGTGTTGTCGAAAAACTGTCGGTCACTTCAGAAAACTCTGTTTCAAGAATCACCTCAGCCAGTTTGGCTTCTGTAGGTTTAGGTTTTACCGAATCTGAGCCCAAATAATAGCCTACGCCAAAACTGGCGCCACAGAGGGCAATGACAAATATCACCCAACCAAAAGGAAAGGAACGCTTGTCAAGCGAAGGATCGTTGTCTACGGTCATGTCTCCATTTCCCATATTCTCGTTTTTTTCATTTGTTTCCACAATGTCTGCCACGTGGTCATCTGCCAAATCGATTATTGTTTCTTGCTCTTTTTCCATCACAGCCATGGCTGCTGTAGCCACCTCTTCCGGCTCTACAGTTTCTGCTTCTGCAGCTTCTGGTTCTGCTGCTTCTGGTTCTGCTGCTCCCCCCTCTTCTGTTTCCAAGCCTTCATCCGACAGTCCGTTTTCCTCTTCAGAAACGACTGTTATCTCTTCCGGCAACACGGATACCACTTCAGTTTCGCCCCTATTTCCTTCCGGCAGCCCGTTTTCCAGTTCGTATACGACTGTCGTTTCTTCAGGCTGCACGGCTTCCGCTGCCTGTTCCCCGGCACTCGTCTCTGATATGGCATCCACTGATTCTGGCTCGTAGGCTTCTTCCTCTATTTCATTTCCTACGGTATCGCCATAAGGGGCTACGTCTTCTGCGGCAGGCACAGCCATGTCGACAGGCTGCTCGTCGTCCATCAGCCCGTCGTCCTTTTCCGTCTCTGCCTCCTTGTCAGTATCCTTCACGGTTAAATCTTCGTCGAAAGTCACTCCCTCGTTCAGCACAACCGTCTCGAAGCCCGAGAATGGCTTGTTCACCAATTCCTTCATAGCACTGTCGGGAGTGAAACTTATTTTTGCATGACTGTCGATAAGCACCCGTTCACCGGTGTTCACGTTCACGCTTTCCCGGGCTTCCACACCAATCAACTTAAAAGTGCCCAGCCCTTTGATTTTCACCAGTTTATCTTTGTCTACGCCTTGGTGTATAATCTCGAAGATTTGGTTCACGAACCGCAAAGCCTCCTTGCTGTTCAAGTCGGTCTTCTTCGAGAGAATGGCAGCCAGATCCTGCACCGTCAGTTTATCCATCACTCACTTCCTCCATTTTTTATTTTATCTTTCCATGCAGGACATGGTTTGAAGCCGAGCACCAGTTTAGGCGGCACCAGCAGGCGCTGTCCGTTGGGGTTCACCATGACACGTTCCAGTTTTTTCTTCACTTCGAAAGTGCCAAAGTTGTTCACCTGCACCGCATTGCCTTCCTGGAATCCATCGCCCATGGCATTGAGCACGCAAAGCAGATACTTCTGCGTCTTGTTATTGCCGTAGCCTGTGCGCTGAGCCAGCTCTGATACAAATTCTTTGTTATTCATATAAACAAACTACTTCTCCATAGAGGTCGAACTCCTCCGAATCGGTTATTCTCACTTGATAAAACTTGCCTATTGTCAGTTCCCTGTCGGCAGCTATCAGCACCTCAGGGTCTACTTCGGGCGAACAATACTCGCTGCGGCCTATGTAATAGTTGCCCTCCAGGCGGTCTACCACCACCTTGAGCACCTGTCCCACCTTGGCGGCTTCTATCTCGGCACTGATGTTTTGCTGCACGCGCATGAGTCGGTCGAGCCGTCTCTGCTTCACCTCCTCTGGCACGTCGTCGGCATAGTGGTCGGCCGAATAGGTGCCGTCTTCCTCGGAATAGGCAAAAGCGCCCATGCGCTCGAAGCGCGCCCATTTGGTGAAGTCGATAAGCTCCTGAAAGTCCTCTTCCGTCTCGCCGGGAAAGCCCACCATCAGCGTGGTGCGAATATGCAGTCCCGGCACTTCGCGGCGCATCAGCTGCAACAGGTCGATGGTCTGCTGCTTGGTGACATGGCGATTCATGCGCGACAGGACATGGTCTGAGATGTGCTGCAGGGCAATGTCAAGATACTTGCACACGTTGCTCTTCTCCCGCATCACCCGTAGCAAATCCGTTGGGAAATGGGCGGGATAGGCATAGTGCAGCCGTATCCACTCCACCCCTTCTATCTCGGCCATACGCTCCACCAGCTCGGCAATGCGCTGCTCGCCATAAAGGTCTACGCCATAGTAGGTCAGCTCCTGCGCTATGACCTGCAGTTCCTTCACGCCCTGGCTCACTAACCAGCGCACCTCGTCGAGTATGTCCTCGATAGGGCGGCTCTGGTGCTTGCCTGTGATAAGCGGGATGGCGCAATAGGCACAGTGGCGGTCGCAGCCCTCGCTTATCTTCAGGTAGGCATAGTGGCGGGGAGTGGTGAGATGGCGGTATGCGTTGAGCGTTGAGCGTTGAGCGTTGAGCGATGAAACAGCCAAGTCGTTCACCAGTTCCTTAAAGTTGAATTTGCCATACCAGCCATCCACCTCAGGAATCTCTGCTTCAAGGTCGGCCAGATAGCGTTCTGACAGACAACCCATTACGTACAGTCTTCTCACCTTTCCTTCAGCCTTTGCCTGCACAAACTCCAAGATGGTGTTGATGCTTTCTTCCTTGGCATCGGCAATGAAACCACAGGTGTTCACCACCACAATTTCGCCTTGAGGGTCTTCACTGTCGTGGGTACAGCGATAGCCAGCCCTCTCGAAAAGAGCCATCAGGCGCTCCGAGTCGACAAGGTTTTTCGAACACCCCATGGTGATGATGTCTACCGTAGGCTTCTTCATTTGTTATTAAACAACGAGTCAACAAACTGGCGCTTGCGGAAGAGCTGCAGGTCTTCCATGCCTTCGCCAAGTCCTATATACTTCACGGGCACCTTCAGCTGGTCGCTGATGCCAATGACGACGCCACCCTTGGCCGTTCCGTCGAGCTTTGTGATGGCCAGCGACGTGATCTGCGTGACGGCGGCAAACTGCTTGGCCTGTTCGAAGGCGTTCTGGCCAGTAGACCCGTCGAGCACGAGCAGCACCTCGTCGGGTGCCCCGGGCAGAACTTTCTTCATCACGTCTTTTATCTTCTTCAGCTCGTTCATCAGGCCCACCTTGTTGTGCAGGCGGCCTGCCGTGTCGATGATTACCACGTCGGCCCCATTGGCCTTGGCGCTCTGCAGCGTGTCGAAGGCCACCGACGCGGGGTCGCTGCCCATCTGCTGCTTCACCACCGGCACGCCCACACGCTCGCCCCAGATGCAAATCTGCTCCACGGCGGCAGCGCGGAAGGTGTCGGCAGCTCCCAGATACACCTTCTTGCCAGCCTGCTTGAACTGCCAGGCCAGCTTGCCGATGGTGGTGGTCTTGCCAACGCCGTTGACGCCCACCACCAGTATCACGTAGGGCTTGTGGTCGCCGGGCAGGTCCCAATTGTCGTTGTCGGCAGTGTTGTTCTCGGCCAACAAGGCGGCAATCTCGTCGCGAAGAATGCCGTTGAGCTCGCTTGTGGATACATACTTGTCGCGAGCCACACGCTCTTCTATGCGCTTGATGATCTTCAGCGTAGTATCTACGCCTACGTCGCTGGTGATGAGCACCTCTTCCAGATTGTCGAGCACATCGTCGTCAACCTTCGACTTGCCTGCCACGGCACGGGCCAGCTTGTCGAACACCGACGTTTTGGTCTTTTCAAGGCCCTTGTCGAGCGTCTCTTTGTTTTTCTTACCAAAAAATCCAAATAATCCCATATAGCTATATATCTTTCCGGATTGCAAAAAATCTTTGCAAAGATAATGCAAAAAGGGCAAAAAACAAAAGTTTTGCCCAAAATATTAACATTCTTCAATTTCTTCCACAGAATTTTGCAATTAAGGTGGGGCTTATTAATTCGCTTTGGCAGATTTCCGAGCTATTTGTTTTTTTCCTGCCGCCCTGTCCCAAGAAAAAAAAAATGCATCCTTGCGCGCATATTATGCCTGCAAGGATGCATTCGTTATGTATAGAAAAGATTGTTATGCTGCAAATATTAGTTCTTGAAGAAGTCTTTTACGGCTTCGTTGGGAACCATCTGCTCATCAAAGATGAAAGCACCCGTCTTGGGGCTCTTCACCATGCGAATCACTTTCGAATAAGCGCGACCATCCTTCGAACCTTCGTGGAGGGTAGCAACGGTTTTCTTTGCCATATTCTATAATTACGTGTTATATCCCTTAGCGAGAGGCCCCACTTACTTAATCTCCTTGTGGAGGGTCATCTTCTTCAGGATGGGGTTATACTTCATCAGCTCCATGCGCTCAGGCGTGTTCTTACGATTCTTGGTCGTAATGTAACGGCTGGTGCCAGGAACGCCACTGGTTTTCATCTCGGTGCACTCCAGAATCACCTGGACGCGGTTACCCTTTGCTTTCTTGCTTGCCATGGTCTTAGTCTCCTATTACTTTTATGTCCTTCCAGTCGACGAAGCCTTTGGCTACAGCCTGCTTCAGTGCGGCATCCAGACCTACTTTGTTAATCATGCGAAGACCAGCGGCGCTAATCTTCAACTGAATCCAGCAGTCTTCCTCTACATAATAGAACTTCTTGCTGAACAGGTTGACATCAAAGCTTCTCTTCGTGCGGTGCTTCGAGTGCGACACATTGTTACCAATCTGTGCCTTCTTTCCTGTGATTTGACAAACTTTAGACATTGCTATCTACTTCTTTTTAAGTCTTTAAAATACTTACTTACTCCAAACAGGGTGCAAAGGTACAATATTTTATTGAAAAACAGCCTGTTTGGCATCGGGTTTTCTTTTTATCTTAATTTTTTTTAACCTTCACACGCCAAAATATGGCGTTCACATTGCCGTAATTCTGGCTATCCCTTTGCATAGTATCGGCGTGATGCCTCTTCCTGCCTGGCCTGCGAGAAGTTCGACACGCGCTTCAGGTAGCCTATGATACGGGTCATGTAGTCCACATTTTTCGAATGGCAGTGGGGACATTCCTTCAGATAGCGCTTGTCTATGTGTCCGCAGTCGTTGCACACGGTATTGGGAATGTTAAAGGTGAAATAGTTGCACCCTTCCTTTGCCGCCACGCGCAGAAGTTGCAGATACTGCTCTTTCGAGAGGTGCTCTTCCAGGTTCATGTGCAGGGCCGAGCCACCCGTGAGGTGCTCTATATAGGGCGCTCCGTGCAGTTTGAACTTGTCGATGATGGAGAGCGACTCGTCTTCTACTACATAGAAGTAGCTGTTGTAGCAGTCGCGGGGCACGAAATAGCCGTCTTCACGGTCCCATTTGGCATGCTTCACGCCTACATTTTCGGCTGGAATCATCTCACAGTTGAACATCACCTCTTTCGTCCTGTACTGCTTGTTGTATTTTTCAACCAACCCCAGTATGCCTTGCACGAAATGCTTGTAGTCGTCGTTTGGCGTGATCTTCAGCCCCATGAACTCGGCAGCCTCTACCAGGCCATTGATGCCGATGGTGAGGTATTGCCGGGCAATGTTGATGTAGCCGGCATCAAACAGTGGCAGCATGCCGTGGGCCTGCAGTTCCTTCAGGTTCTCGTTGTAGGCTATCTGCACCTTGTGACACAAGTCGATGATGCCGCCCAGGTACTCCAGATAGTCTAATTTGTGGTTCACCGCATACTGAATGCAGCGGTTCAGGTTGATGGTGAGCACCGATTTCGAACCGGTGCTTACGCCTCCGGCCCCCAGCGTGTAGCTGAAGCCGTTGTCGGTAATCTCGTTGCGCAGGCGGCAGCAGGAGCTCAGCGAGTCGGCATTGTCGCTCATATAGGTGAAGAAAGAGTGGCCCTCGCTGTACATCTCTGCGGTAAATTCGCCCCACTCCTTATCCTTGCATTCACCATTCTCGTCGACGAGCAGGGCCATCGTCTCTACGGGGAAAGTGAGCAGCGTCTTCGTGCGCTCTTTGTTGAACCATTTCATGAAGCGCTTCTGCAGCCACGACAGTCCGTCCCAGTCAGGCTTGGAACCGTCGGGGAAATAGAACTCGCCGAAGATGCTTTCAAAGTAGTAGCGGTCGTAGTAGGCCACGTTCCAGAACACGGCTTGGTAGTTGCGTGCACCAGTGGGCTGGTTCAGCGTGTACACAATCTGCTCGAAGCAGTCGGTTATCACCTTGTCGAGCGTTCGGTGCTTCAACGAGAGGTCGACCACCTCGTCGGCCCGTTTCCAGTAGTCCAAGCCGTATTCCTTGCCGATGAAATAGTTCATGTACATCAGGAACTCGGGCGTGGCACAGGCACCGCTGAGCATCGAGCTTACCATGAACACCATGTTGACGAAGCCCCCGCAATAGCTTTTCAGGTTGGTGGGCGCAGTGCTGTTGCCGCCAATCGAGAGGGTGCCGCCAATGAGCCAGGGATACATGGTGATCGAGGCGCAATAGTTGGCCAGCGACGTCTCGTCGTTCTTATAAATAAAATGGTGGGTCAGCTTGTCGATGTACTCATCGGCCAGTTGCTTGCCATACAGCTTCTTGATGCGCTCTGTGAGCAGTCGGCGGTTCAGCCGTATGAAGTTACTCTTTGGCAGCTCGCCGATAAGCGTGGCAATGTTCTTGTGCTCCACGTTGGCATTGGCATCGTATTTCGAACCCGTGGCGGCATTCACGCTCTCCATGTATTCCGAAAGGAAGTTCATCTTCTCCAGCGTCTCGCGGTCTTCGGTGTGTTGCTGGCGGTAAAGGATGAACGACTTGGCCACACTGAAGAAGCCTTCGCGCATCAGGGCTTCTTCCACCTGATTCTGTATATCTTCCACCTTGATGTCGTCTCTTATGTCGAGATGGCTGATAATTTTCGAGATGGTGCCCAGGTCTGCCGGTTCATCCACGCTTTCGAACGCTTTGATAATGGCGTTCATGATCTTGTCGAGCGAGAAACGGTCTTTAGAACCGTCGCGTTTGGTGATTGTAAAGTTCTTGATTTCCATTTTATTGTCGGTCGTTTACTGTTAGCATCTTTTCCGTTTTGGACAACTTTTCTTTTTCTGGCTTCGAAAAAGTTGTCTGTTTCGTAAAGTTATTTTTCATGCGCAAAGTTACGGAATTATTCTATTAAGACCAACTGATGGCATAGAAAATTAAGTTTTTTTTATGTATCTCCAACCGTGGCAGGAAACCTAAAATTTATATTTATGCACCGCCGCGCTGCATAAATATCCGGCGAAAAACGCTGAGATTTAAAAATTCAGAAGCAAGCAGTTCCCTGTCCGAAATTTCAAAATCTCAGCATATTTCGCAAACACCTGACAGTCAACGGATTGTAAAACAACGAAATGATCATGTTGCAATTCAGGCCAGATTGGGTGGCAATTCAGGCTGTTTTACACTCCAATTCAGCCTGTTTTGGGATGCAATCTACACTGTATTGTATCCCAAAACAGGCCGAACAAGCGAACCGTCCTGCATGAGTGGCAGCAACAGGAGCCACTACGATGGCGCAACGGAGGCTAAACAGCGTCGGCAGCGGCCATCGAAGGCATTGCCGGAAAGACCGTGGCTGCCTGACGCCAGTCTAAAACACAAATTTCTTTTGTCTTGAAAATCGAAAAACGGAATGCATATTCATACAACTCGACGAAAGCAACGAACGAATTCTTTGCTTGGCAAAGCGGCATATTTGTTTCGTTACTTTACTTCAGATTTTCAGTAAAAAAGTCTGCGAGTTTGTCCCAGGGAATAAGATGCTTCGACTCACCCTTACCTACTGCTTCGGTATATCCACCATCATAGAGGTCACAATGCGATGCATCAGGGATGATGAGCAACTCCTTGTTCTCCGGATTTGGATTAGGCTTTCCCACGACATTATACCCC
The DNA here is from genome assembly GCA_946406555.1 of uncultured Prevotellaceae bacterium. Lineage (GTDB taxonomy): Bacteria > Bacteroidota > Bacteroidia > Bacteroidales > Bacteroidaceae > Prevotella. The sequence goes on from CAMJLB010000048.1 coordinate 18,079, forward strand.
TCGGCCTTTCCGTCTACCATATAGTGATAGGCAGCCTCGCCGAAGTAGCGAGAATGGGCTTTCTCTCCATGCATCACGAGTACCGCCGATCGAATCTCGTTAATGTAGTAGAGAAAGCGGGCATTGGAGTACGCCTGTGTGCCTATTGCACGCCAACCGTCGTTCGAGTTTCCGCTACGCTTGTGGTAACCACGTGGGGTGATGTAGTAGTCGTAGTAGTCCTTCACAAACTGCGGAGCATCGTCGGGCAATGGATTCACTACGCCGCCAGCCATCTCCATGGGGTTGGCAAGCCGCTGTCTTGCCATGGCCTCACGGGCTGCATGGCGCGACTCCTCCTTGTCTTCACTGTCGAAGTAGCCGTTGCCACTGACGCGGGTCATGTCGTACATGGTGCTTGCGACGGTAGCCTTGATTCGTGTGTCGGCAGCGGCAGCATTAAGGGCAATGCCGCCCCATCCGCAGATGCCGATGATGCCGATCTTCGCCGGATCCACATTCTCGCGTTTTGAAAGGAAGTCGACAGCGGCCATGAAATCCTCCGTGTTGATGTCGGGCGAGGCTGTACGACGGGGGGTGCCACTACTTTCACCAGTGTAAGAGGGGTCGAAGGCCATTGCCACGAACCCCCTCTCGGCCATGCGCATCGCGTAGAGTCCGCTCGACTGCTCCTTACAGGCTCCAAACGGGCCGCTTACTGCGATGGCGGCCAGTTTGCCCTTAGCCTCCTTCGGCTCATAGAGGTCGGCTGCGAGGGTCAGTCCGTACTGTGTTTCAAATGTCACCTTTCGGTGATTCACCTTGTTGCTCAGAGGGAACACTTTATCCCACTCCTGCGTCAATTCTAAGTTCTGCATATTCTCTTCTGTTTTAGTTTGATTGTCTTTCTGACTGCATGCTGCCAGTGCAGCGGCCGCAAGTATTGCAGCAAACAAAACCTTCTTCATCGTCCTCTCTTATTTGTTGTTTACTTGATACCTTATCCATACGATACCATCCTGCTCTTCCACGCTCTTGAAAGTGAGGCGTACAGGCTTACGAGTCATCGGTCTTCCATCGAAAGCCGCAGCCATGCCGCCTCGTCCGTCGATGCCATAGCCGTACATCATGCTCACCTCGTCTATCAGACCGAGGTCGAGCATGGAACCATTGATATTGCCGCCACCTACCACAGCCAGACGCTCTACGCCAAAGACCGTTCGCAAAGTCTCCATTGCCGACGGGAGGTCTATGCCATTGCTTCCTGTGGTAATATAAGAGATGTGCTTGCTTTTAAGATAGTCAAGATATTCCTGACTGGCCTGCTCAGAAAGAATCATCAGCAGAGGGCGGCCAAAGAGTTCTGTGGTGTTGTCGTCCCACAGCAGTGTGCCGTGCGTGTCCACGCCGATAGCATAGCTCGGCGCAATCCCCGTCGTACCGTCGTCTGCACGTGGCCTCTCCACGGCCTTGTAGAGCTGCTGCCCGGCATCTTCATGCGGTCTCTGCTGTTGGAACACTCCGTCCTGGGCATAGTGCATGGCCAGCGTCGTCTTCCCCTCAAGCGTGGATGGACAGCCGAGCTGGGCTAATGCGTCATAATAATGATTGGTGTCATCTATCTGCTCGGTCATCGCGCAGTCTATCCTGCCGTCGAGCGAAGCCATCATGTGGCAAATAATGTAGGGTCTCATGATTGTTTTGTTTTAAAATCCGTTGCAAAGATACGACAGAAAATCGTAATTCCTTATAGATAAATTACGGACAAAACTACCCAAAACAATGTTCTTATGATTATTTTTTACGTTGACAGTCGAAGAATTGGCGTGGGGTCTGCCCGGTAGCATTCTTGAACATCCGTGTGAAGTGCTGAGGATATTCAAAGCCCAGCCCTGCGGCCACCTGATCAATGGTCTTGCCACTGAGAATGAGGTTTTTGGCACGCATTACGACATAATTGCGTATATAGTCTTTCGGGCTCTCGCCAAGGGCGCCTCTGATGACGTCGCCAAAATATCCGGGTGAGAGACACAGTTCGCTGGCACAATACTTTACGCTTGGCAAGCCATTGCCCTTTTGCATGCCACGCGCATAATAATCGGTCAGCACCTGCTGGAAACGGCTGAGAATGTCGCTGCCTGCCGCTGTCATCTCCTGAAACTGGCGGAGATAGAAGCGGTTGCAGTAGTCGAGAACCAGGAGAATGTAATCCCTGACGATGTCATTATGCCCTAATGCCGAGTATTGCGTTTTCAATTCCCGGCGCAGGTTTTCCAGCAGCTGGGCGAGAATGTCCTTTTCTCGGGGAGTCAAGATGAGGGCTTCGTTTGAATAGTAGGAGAAGAACTGATAGCCGTCGAGTTTCTGTTCGATGGCCGAACCTTGTATGAACTCGTTGTCGAACAGTAGCACCCAGCCATGGTACTGCCGTCGCGTGCCGTCATCGGGCTTGCCGCACAGCTGTCCGGGCGAATAAGCCATCAGCGATCCGTCGCCTTCATAATAAGTTCCGATGCCATAAGTAAGACCTTCGGGGAACTCATCTTGCATAAAAACACCGTAGCAACTGATTCTGTTCAACGTGTGGCGTATCTCGCCCACCTCATCGTAGTGTATCACCGAGACGTGGGGATGATAGACTGGCGCACCGATATCCCGGGCGTAGTCATTTGCTTCGTTGATATACAAGTCTATCGTCATATCCGCTGCAAAGGTACGACTTTTCTTCGACCGGAAAAAAAATGTGGTGTTAAACAGTCTTTACATGATTTCAAAACGGCTCTATTTCAAAAAAAGCGATGGAAGTAGCCCGCTGACGGGAAATTAGTTGGGGGTGACTGTTTCTTGCCATGAACACATAAAAAAAACATGCTCCGCAAAAAAAACAAGGAAAAATTCAGTAGTCCGGCAGAAAATGAGTACCTTTGCAGGGTTTTTCAGCGCATTCCAAGATGATATTCAAAAGAGACACATATTATATATATAGCTGCGACCACCGTGCTGGCCATTGCACCCGCTTCAAGCAACACCTCGGGCTATTGTCCACCGACTACCGCAACGCAAAGCGTGAACAAGTGAAAGAATCTTGCAATCGAAGACTTGACAACCACACCACATGTAACCCTATGAAAATAAAAAGACAGACAATGAAACAAAGAATACTATGGTTGCCAGCAACCATCATCATCATCTGCTGCACATGTGCCTTAACCTGCTGTAGCGGCGGGAAGGACAACCCCGTGGATGCAGAAAGACAGACATTCGTCCCCAAGTCGCCCGACTATGACGACCCGACGATGTGGGTGACCGCCGACGGCGACACCGACGGGATGGGAGCCGATATATTCTATGTAGTATCGACATGGGAAGACGACTGGACAACAACAGACGGCAAGATTTGTCACTACGCCGATGTATGGAACCCGGAGCACCGGGCCCACATGGCCGACCTGGAACTCAACAAGATAGCTGCCTATATGTCGCGCGGCAACCGGTTCTTCGCTCCTTACTACCGCCACACCACCATTCAGGCATTCATGTCCAACAGCGAGGACACCGTCTATCAGCGCACTCGACTGTCGGTAGAGGATGTCATTGAGGCTTTCGACCACTTTCAGGCCCAGCGCGACACATCGCGCCCGCTCATCCTCGCCGGCTTCAGTCAGGGTGGTCTGGCGGTGGTGGAACTGCTGAAGCACATCAGCGACGATACCTATGCGCAACTGGCTGCTGCCTACGTCATGGGCTACAAGGTGACCAAAGCCGATATGGAAAAGTGCCGGCATATACGCCCCGCAGAGGGCGAGGCCGACACGGGAGTCACCATCTGTTACAACACGGTGAAAGACGTGAAGTACGTGTTGCCTCTTATTGCCGGCTCCGCCATCTGCATCAACCCCGTGAACTGGCACACCGATGCCACGCCTGCCATACTTCACGACACCATCACCATCACTGTCTCGCCAGAGCATCACGTCCTTGTGGCCACAGGCTACAGTGCCTCAGAATATCCCCCCTTCAGAGGCTTCTTGAACGTGGGCGACATTCACAGTTGTGAGCCATGGCTCTACAGTGAGTGCCTGGAAAAGAACATCAGCGTAAGGGCCAGGGCGTGGAGGGAGAAGAATGGCCAACTACGTTAGAACCGTCAGTCTTGTTCATGGAGCTTGGGATGTACCGCTTCGCGGGCTTACTCAAACAGGCTGAATTGATGGGCAATCCTGCCAGAACAAGCACTTGACCATGCATAAGTCCGGCAAAGCCAAAGTACAAAAAAAATCATGGCAAAAGTTGCATGATTCAATAATTGTTTTTAACTTTGCGGCTAAAATCAAATAAAACAGCATGGAATATATTGTATCGGCACGAAAATACCGCCCGATGTCGTTCGACACGGTGGTAGGCCAGGAGTCGCTGACGACCACACTGAAAAACGCTGTGAAGAGTGGCAAGCTGGCTCACGCCTACCTGTTCTGCGGGCCTCGTGGCGTGGGCAAGACCACCTGCGCCCGCATCTTTGCCAAGGCCATCAACTGCCAGAACCCCACGAGCGAAGGCGAGGCCTGCAACGAGTGTGAAAGCTGCCAGAGCTTCAACGAGCAACGCTCGCTGAACATCTTCGAGCTCGACGCGGCATCGAACAACTCGGTAGAGCACATCAAGACGCTCATGGAGCAGACACGCAT
>CAMJLB010000049.1 GCA_946406555.1 uncultured Prevotellaceae bacterium
CTTCATAACCTTCAGCCTCGAACATCTGACGGAATGCGAGGCGACCGATACGGCCGAAACCGTTAATTGCTACTTTTGTCATGTTTTCTTTTTTTATTTAATTGGTTTATACCTATAAAAATATAAAATGTCTCTTTTTTATGCCTTTTGGGCACTTTTTTCTTTTTTCGTGCGCAAAGTTACAAAATAATTCTTATATTTGCACTTGAATTCAGCATTAATTAAGATTAAACATGAAACATTAAACAAAAAACAGCTTTAATTTGTGCCGAAAGGCAGAAGATTGCAAAATGAAGATTACAATATTAACAATATTCATTTTTTAAACATTAAAGATTATGGGATTTATTAGTGAATTCAAAGAGTTTGCCATGAAGGGTAACGTGCTTGACATGGCTGTAGGTGTGATCATTGGCGGTGCTTTCGGTAAGATTGTGAGCTCGCTGGTCGATGATGTGCTTATGCCAATTGTTGGCATGCTTACGGGAAACGTGGATTTTACCAATCTGGCATTCCAGATTGGCGAGGGTGAAGGTGCCGCTGTGTTGAAATACGGCAACTTCATCCAAAACACGGTCGACTTCCTGATTGTGGCCTTCTGCATCTTCGTTATGCTGAAAGCCATCAACAAACTGAACCGCAAGAAGGAAGAGCCCGCTCCTGCGCCTGAAGCGCCTAAAGGCCCCACTCAGGAGGAACTGCTTTCCGAGATTCGCGACCTGCTGAAGAATAAGTAAGCATCGGCCCCCTGTGGTGGCCCTGCTTCCGCTACACCTTATTAGAAAATGGGGCACGTGGCCGTTGGCTTGCGTGCCCCATTGTTCTTATAGACAAAATTACTAAATAATAGTGTTTTAATGAAGCAACTCATTACCATTCTTGGACCTACTGCAAGCGGAAAGACTCCTCTCGCGGTGGCTTTGGCTAAAGCTACGGGCGGCGAGATCATTTCTGCAGATTCGCGCCAGGTGTATAGACGCATGGACATTGGCACGGGTAAAGACTTGGCTGAATATGATGGCGTGCCCTATCATCTGATAGATATCTGTGAGCCAGGCACTAAATATAACCTCTTTCAATATCAGCAGGATTTTGCTAAAGCCTATCAGGATATCGAAGCGCGTGGAAGCCAGCCCATATTGTGTGGTGGTACCGGACTATATATTGAGGCGGTGCTGAAGGGATATCAGCTCTCGCCCGTGCCCCAGAACCCGGAACTGCGTGCTAAACTGGAAGGAAAAAGTCTGGCAGAGTTGGCCGAGCTCCTGCGCGAACTGAAAGTGAAGAACGGAACGATGATGCACAATACCACCGATGTAGACACGGCGCAACGGGCCATAAGGGCAATAGAAATAGAGATGGGGCAGTCGAACTGCATGCCGACAAAAGCGTTTTGCGTGTTTCGTCCTGTCGTCTTCGGTGTAGACATCGACCGTGAACTGCGCCGTGAGAAAATTACGCAACGGCTCAAGACGCGGCTGCAGGAAGGCATGGCTGATGAGGTGCGTTCTTTGCTGGCAGAAGGCGTTAAGGCAGAAGACCTTATATATTACGGGTTGGAATATAAGTTCGTCACCGAATATGTCACTGGCCGTTTGAGCTACGACGAAATGTTCCGACAACTCGAGATTGCCATCCACCAGTTTGCCAAACGGCAAATGACGTGGTTCAGGGGGATGGAGCGACGTGGCATCAGTATAGAATGGATTGATGCCACCCTTCCCATGCAGGAAAAAGTGGCATCGATACTGAAAAAACTGCAGTGACTCACAAATTCAGGTTCTGCACAATTTTCTTTCCTTTGTATTCCACCTTCACCGTCTTTCCATCGGGCATGGTAAGTATGAAGGTCCTGTTTGCTGACATGGTTGGGTAACTGCCCACGCGCTGCCCGATGGTGAGTCGTTTCTTTGCATCGTTCCAGACAAAAAGAATGCGTGATTGCTGGCCTTCTGTGTAGGCCATCGTCTCGCCATCGTCTTCGTAGAGAGAGAAAGCGGCATCGGCTCCTGGGAAGATGCAGATGCTGAGCGGCTCGTTTGCTTGGTTGGCGGCATATTGCCTCTTTTCCGTAGCCATTGGCACGATGCTTCCCCCACGGACAAAGACAGGGATTCGGACGGCTTCGGTTTCTACCGTCTGTCCACCATCAAAATGTCTGTTAGAGCGCAAGTCGTACCAGCCGCCCTGCGTCTTTGGCAGGTAAGTGCGCCAGGTTTTTACATTCGGTTCTGTTACGGGGCTGACGAGCAGCGAACGGCCAAACATATATTCGTACTTCTGTTGCAGTGCCTGATGGTCGTTGAAGAAGTCGAACACCAATGGTCGCATCAGCGTGCTGCCCTCGAAGGCAATAGCGGCAGCATTGCTATATGTATAAGGTAACAGACGGTAACGCTCCTCCAGACAGTCGCTAAAGTGTTTCATGACGTTTTCGCCGTAATTCCATGGTTCTGTGTTACTCATGTAGCCGTGAACACGCATTAATGGCAGCTAAACAGTCGTCTGTACCCATCGCAAGAGCAGTTCGTGATAGGCGGGATCGTTGTACTGATTTCCTGGACGGAAGAAGCCACCGGCATCATACGTCCACCAAGGTATGCCGGCTGCCTGCAGCCCTAACCCCGCTGTGATTTGTCGACGGAATGTCTCCCAATCGTTGCCCACGTCGCCGCTCCACAAGGCAGAGCCATAACGCTGAATGCCAGGAAAACCGCAACGGGTGAGTATCATTGGCCGGCTGTTGGAAGAATGTTGTTCGTTCATCAATCCTTCATAGACCGTTTTGTTCACCAAGAGCGGATAGACGTTGCGCATATCCTCGCCAGCCCATTTCCCGTTGTTCACCCTGCGACCCACGAGGTCGTCGTTCTCTGGTTCTGTAGCATCTTGCCACCACGCATCAATACCCAACGGTACAAGACGCTGACTGAAATTGCGCCAATAGGCAGAGGCAGCTTCTGGATTGAAGAAGTCGATCCAGTCGGTGCCAGGAATGTAATAATTGTCTGCCAGCATTTGACGTCCAACCTCTGAATTTTTGTCTATCTTCGACCATACCGAAACCATCAGACGCATGTTCATTTGGTGCAAGCTGTCGGTAAGCGCTTTCGGGTCTGGATAATATGTCTCGTCGAAGCGCATGGAGTTCCAGCCATACTTGCCCCAATACTGCCAGTCCTGTACGATGACGTCGACGGGTAAATGCTCGTTTCTGAAGCGGTTGGCTGTCTTCAATATCTCGTCGCTGCTGTGGAAACGCTCTCGGCAGTGTATATAGCCTAAGGCCCACTCAGGCATGAGTGGCGCTTTGCCTGTCAGTTCTCGGTAGGTGGCGATAATCTCGTCTGGCGTACCCACGAATACGGTGTAGTCTACAGCCTGGGCTACAGGTGAACGCAGCACGCTTTCATCTTTCACCTTATTATAATATAATATAGGCTTGTCTCCATTGGTCAGCTCGGCTGTGATCTTATGATGACCAGAGGAGAGGCCGACAATGGCCGAGGCTGTGGGAGGGAGCCATAGATTTTGCATTTCAATCACGGTCTGGCCGTCAATGGCGAGATTATGCCTACGTGCCATCTTCTGGCCAACGTCGAGGAGAAGCGAGTACTGACCATCTTCGTCGATGTCGATGGTGCCCTCAAAGAGGTTACGCTGGCGCACTTCTTTCTTGCCGCCCTCGGTCGATGTGACATTCACCACTTCGGTGTTGTTTTTTGAGTCTGGGTCGTCGACGGGCTTTAACACTATCTGCTGCTCGCCTGGATTGAACTCTGTAAGACCGTAGTTGTTCCATAATATGCCGTAGCCTTTGCTCGAGATGAGCATGGGAATAGCTATCTGCGTATTCACCTGGGTAAGCCTTCTTGTCAATCCACGGATGTTGGTGTAGCCATCTTGAAACTGTCCAAGGCCGAAAAGATACTCATCCTTAGGCGACTGGAATCTGAGCGAGGCTTCGTGTCCTTTCATTTGGTGGCCGTTGGCAGTAAAGACTACGTGCCCTTTTCGGTCTTTCACACTTAGCGTCTGGTCGGAAGGAGATACTTCCACGCTAATGTCGGGGCGCTTCTCTACCTTTTCGCTTACATATATCCAGTCTGGTAGTGCCGGTTTGTCTGCCGTCTCTTGATACTGTATGCGCACTGCATTGCGTGCCAAAGGCTTCACCGTGATAGAACCTTTCCCGAATGACTGCTGACCATTGGGAAGATTTTCTGCCTGCACGCTCTGGAATGTCGCGAGCAGGCATGCTATTGATAATAAGCACAATTTTTTCATAAAGCTATATTTTTACTATTTGAGATTTATTTGGTTCAGCTGTTATTCTATTTGTAGGAGGAAACCGCCTCTTGGCTTGCATTCAATGCTGTCGGGCAATGAAGGTCGTTGCTCAATAAGCCAGTCACCATCTGTGGCATCGGCAAAAAGCCGTATGTTGGAAGGCTTTCGGTCAAGAAACGAAAAAGACAGGGGGAAGGTCGCTTGTTGGTCGGTACCGTTGATGCCAGCTACATACCAAGTGGTGCCGCTGCGTCGTGCCAGAATGGCAAAGCGGCCAGGATAGCCTCCCACGTAACGTGTGTCATCCCAGGCGGCAGGCAACTGTCCAAAGAATTGCTTTACTTCGTCTGGCTGGCAGAGGTAGCTCTCCGGACGGTCGGCCAAGTGCTGTAGGCCGCTCTCGAAGAGCACTGTCAGCGCCAGTTCATGGGCTTTTGTGGTAATATGTGGATGTTGCGAGTCGCTAAATGTGCATGGGGTATAGTCCATGGGGCCGATGACGTTACGGGTGAATGGGAGGGTGGCATTGTGAGAAGCAGCAGCAGTGGTAAATGTAGGCACGTTATTGTACCATTCTGCACCATATACCCCCTCGGTAGTGAGTAGGTTGGGGTAGGTGCGCTGCCAGCCACGAGGGATGGTGGCACCATGAAAATTGACTAATAGATGATGTCGTGAGGCACACTCCAGCAAATCGAGGCAATAGTCCATGTTGCGCAAGTCATCGCCAGAGAAGAAGTCTATTTTCACTCCGGCCACACCGAGACGCTCGCACCAGGCGAATTCGCGTTCCCGGTCTTCAGGCTTGTTCAGTCTATATTTGGGCGTCGGGGCACCATCGACCCAACCCACCGACGAATTGTACCAGATGAGTGGCCTTATCCCCTTAGAGCGTGCATAGGCAATGGCTTCTTCGATGGTATGTCCGTCTTTCATCTGGTCCCACTCAGCATCTATAAGCACATAAGGTAATTTCAGCGTTTCTGCCATGTCGACATATTGGCAGATGATCCTGTAGTCGCTTGACCCATGATTGTGTGCCCAGTAAATCCATGAAACTGTGCCAGGCTTAATCCAACTGGTGTCTTTCAGCCGGCAGGGCATTGCCACGTCGGTGACGAGTGTCGACTCGATCAAGTCGGCAAGCGTTCCCACGATAGCAATGCGCCATGGCGAGTGCCACTGGCCATTGGGACGGCTTTCGTTTTTATCGGGCACTACACGAAACGATTCCCCATCATTATAAAGGCAGGAGGCACTTTGCTGCTTCTCAATGTTCGACTCCGTCAACAGTACAAATATGTCGTCGACAGGTTCTACCAAGGCAGGAAAGCCCCATCTGCAATTAAATCCGTCGGGCGATTTGGAAATCTTACTATAAGACGGAACAGGTTTTACACGTGCCGTGGTGCTCATTGGGAAGAAGCCTTCGTAGCTGTCTGCCCATTGCTGCATCCAGCGGCGGGTGCCTTCGGCAATGCGGTAAGTGGTATGCTCTGTGGGAATAGCCGATTCTTCCAGATTTGTCAGCTCATAACGAAAGGCTATGCCGTCGTTGTATAACCGAATCACCACATCGGTATCGAGGGCAAGCTTCGCCCTGTATTCATTGGCTTCGTTCCGGCAATGGCGGCGCTTGCCTGAAATCATGTCGTAACGGTCGCTTAACCTTTTAATGAAGACTGGTGTGGGCATAGTCGCTCTGCTATCAAAACCTAATGAAGTAATCGTAAGAACAGGCTTTTGGTTGTAGGCGATGGTCCATGTGGTATCACTGACCGCCAACGAGATGATGCCATTTGGTGAATCTATCTTTGCTTCGGCATTGAAATGCAACATGAGGCCCGATAGTAGGAAAGCACAAAAACGCCTCATTGTCTTTGAATAGCTACATACCATGTTTCTGATAATGTTTGTTGATTATTGATGCAAAGTTACGAAGTAATCTTGGATTGAATAGTAGAATCTCGTTTCACATGTTATCGTAATTGTTGCATGAGAAGATGAAAAGGAGGAAAACGTCTGTAAATAATCTGAAAATAAATAAGTTGTTTTTCTTGTGCCTTAACAAAAAAATGATTACTTTTGCATTGATGAATCAACGAACGATATTAATATTACTCCCGTTCTTCGTAATCTGCGCCTTCTTATGGGCTTGTGGCGAAGGAAAGCATGCCAAAATGGAGGCAGGCAGAGGCGATAGCCTTTTGTTCGCTTTGGGAGAGAAGAAAAACTATACAGGCATGATAAACCTGGCAGATAGTCTGGAGGTCACGGGCGACATTTCAGAGCAGAACGCCAACCGGTGGCGTGGCACTGCTTATTTCTTCTTAGGGCAGATGCGAGCATCTGAATATTATTATAAAAAGGTGGTTGCTGCCCCCTTGCTTACTGCATACGACCGTCTCAATTTTAACAAGGCGGCACGTCGCCTTTCCACTATTCTTATGCGTAAAGGCGACTATGAGGGAGCGCTGCGTCTGGCTGTGAAGGCAGAACAATTGGCCAAAGAAGATGCCGGAGGTACCATTACCGACAGGGCAGTGTTGCTCACAACCATCGGCTGCTGTCAGCTGAACCTGGGCATGAACGAAAAGGCATCGGAAAATTTCAACCGGGCTTATCAGATGTATAACCGCATAGTGCAGGAAGACACTGTAGGCAGATTGTTCTACCATGCCTTTACGGGTACGTCCGACGTGGCCGACGTGTATTTTAAACTTCGCAACTATATACAGGCCAACCAATGGCTCGACCATGCAGATGAAATGCTGAGACGTTATGAAAGCCTTCCTGCGTCGGATTCTGCTCTCGTAGAGAAATACCAAGCCCGCCTCGACCTTAAACGGGCAGTGGCCAAGCAGGGTATGGGATTAAGCATTGAGGCAGCAAAATCGTATAAGAAAGGACTGGGCAGTGAGTTTGCACATTCACTTGAAGGGCATATTGCCATCAACGATTATCTTATGGCGGCACGACGTTATCACGAAGCAGCCGACAACTTACGTAGCCTCGACCAACTGCTGGCCAACAATGGCGTCAGCCTTTCACTCGATAACATACAGCATTATCTGTTGCCAAAATTCCGCGCCAACGTAGGTGCCAACCGCAGAGATTCTGCCATCATGGTGGGCATGAAGCTTTGCGATGCATTGGAAAATGCCATACTCTTGGCCAAGAGTGGCGATGCAATAGAATTGGCCACTATCTACGACACACAGCAGAAAGAAGCAGAAATAGCACAGCAAAAAAACAATTTGACGAAGCAGCGATTCATAGGCACGATTATCGCCCTTTTGCTGATTGTTGTTTTCTTTACCATTTACATCTTGTTTCGCCGGAAGGCCCAACGTCGCTTGTCAGAGGCTCATGCCAAGCTGCAGAATGCCTACAATCAACTGGAAGAGACTACGGCGGCAAAAGAGCGCATAGAAAGCGAGCTGCGCATTGCGCAAGACATCCAGATGTCCATGCTCCCGCAATCCTTCCCGCATCAGCCGGGACTGGATCTCTATGCCGCCATGATGCCGGCAAAGGAGGTGGGGGGCGACCTTTACTGTTATCTGCAACAGGGCGAGCTTCTCTATTTCTGCATCGGCGACGTAAGTGGTAAGGGGGTGCCTGCCTCGCTGTTCATGGCTCAGGCTACCAGATTGTTCCGCAGTTTAGCATCACAGCACATGATGCCGGCCGAAATAGCTACCCACATGAATGCTGCGCTTACAGAGAACAACGAGCAGGGCATGTTTGTTACCATGTTTATCGGACTCGTTGATTTGCCCACAGGGCATCTCGATTTTTGCAATGCTGGCCATAACCCGCCGATAGTGATTGACGAAGAGGGAACATGCCGCTTCATAGATGTATTGCCTAACGCTCCAATTGGCCTTTGGCCAGGATTGGATTTTGATGGCGAGACGATGGCAAGCATCAAACACAAATTGCTTTTCGTCTATAGTGATGGACTCACAGAAGCCGAGAACTTGCGGCAAGAGCAGTTTGGCGAGGAGCATCTGCTCCATTTGCTTGGCCAGTACCATGCATTGACTTCTCGACAAATCATAGAGATGTTAAAGGGGGAAGTAGACAAGCATCGCAACGGGGCAGCACCAAACGATGACCTGACAATGCTTTGTCTGGAACTTACAGGGGAATAATAGATGAACAGGATAATTGAGGTATGTCAATTTGATGCTAAATACGACAAAATAGTTTTATTTTATTCTTGTTTCACGATAAATAGTGTTAATTTTGCACTCTTTCAAGTAAAAACAGGAATTGCATATACAATAACACAATAAGCTAATAAGGATATGAATGACAGATTGTTTATTTTCGACACGACCTTGCGTGATGGAGAACAGGTTCCAGGGTGCCAATTGAATACGATTGAGAAGATTCAGGTAGCAAAGGCACTCGAGCAACTGGGTGTCGATGTGATAGAGGCTGGTTTTCCCATCAGTAGTCCAGGCGACTTCAATTCGGTGATAGAAATATCAAAGGCTGTGACATGGCCGACTATTTGCGCACTGACGCGTGCTGTGCAGAAAGATATAGATGTGGCAGCCGAAGCTTTGCAATATGCCAAGCACAAACGTATACATACAGGCATAGGAACAAGCGATTCACACATAAAGTATAAGTTCAACTCAACACGTGAGGAAATTATTGAGCGTGCCGTGGCAGCGGTGAAATATGCCAAGAAGTATGTTGAAGATGTAGAGTTCTATGCCGAAGATGCCGGCCGTACAGAGAACGAATATCTTGCCCGCGTCATCGAAGCCGTCATCAAGGCAGGGGCAACCGTCGTAAACATACCAGATACAACAGGTTACTGTCTTCCGTTAGAGTTTGGCGAAAAGATAAAATACTTGAAAGAGCATGTCGACGGCATTGACCGCGTCATCATCTCTACCCATTGTCACAACGACCTTGGCATGGCCACGGCAAACACACTGGAGGGCGTGCTTAATGGAGCGCGACAGGTGGAAGTGACCATCAATGGTATCGGCGAAAGGGCAGGCAATACCAGCTTGGAGGAAATCACGATGATATTAAAATGCCATAAGGGCATCGACATCGATACAAATATCAATACCACTAAGATTTATCCTACAAGCCGCATGGTGTCAAGCCTGATGAACATGCCCGTACAACCCAATAAAGCGATTGTGGGGCGTAACGCTTTTGCCCATAGCAGCGGTATCCATCAGGATGGGGTGCTGAAAAATGTTCAGACCTACGAGATCATCGATCCCAAAGATGTTGGCATCGACGACAATTCCATCGTCCTTACCGCACGCAGTGGCCGTGCGGCACTGAAGCACAGGCTGCATGTGAATGGGGTGGAATTGACGGAGGAAAAACTCGACAAGGTCTATGCCAAGTTCCTGGAGCTGGCGGACCAGAAAAAAGAGGTGAACGATGGCGATGTGCTGATGCTGGCTGGCGCAGACACCGCCGACCAGCATTCGGTGCGCCTCGACTTCCTGCAGGTCACTACCGGTAAAGGCGTAAAGAGCGTCGCTTCCATTGGCCTTGACATTAGTGGGCAGAAATTTGAAGCAGCTTCGAGTGGCAATGGCCCTGTAGATGCCGCCATCAAGGCCCTGAAGAAGATTATCATGAAGAAGATGACGCTGAAGGAATTTACCATTCAGGCTATATCCAAGGGTAGCGACGATGTGGGTAAAGTTCACATGCAGGTAGAGTACGATGGTCAAATGTACTATGGCTTCGGGGCTAATACCGATATTGTGACTGCTTCCGTCGAAGCTTATATCGACTGTATCAACAAGTTTAAGAGATAGCTTCTTTTACCAAGACACCGCTTGTTCATCATAAGAGGCGATAAAGGGTTTGTTGGCGTCGTATGCATTAATTTCGTAAATGTTGTAAAAATTGTTGGCATCTTTGGGGAATATTTCGTACCTTTGCATGCAAATTAGACGAATGTCATTTTTTTATGGTACAAAACATTTTCAAAGGGCTGGGCATTGCCCTGATAACGCCCTTCAAACAAAATGGCGAGGTGGACTATGAGGCACTCATGCGCTTGGTAGACTATCAGCTAAATAATGGAGCCGATTTCTTCTGTATCCTTGCCACTACGGGTGAGACGCCAACACTATCGCCCGAAGAGAAGCAAAGAATTAAAGACCTGATAGTCGACAAAGTTCAGGGAAAAGTTCCCATTCTCATGGGGTGTGGCGGCAACAACACTGCTGCCGTGGTGCGTGAACTTCAAGAAGGCGACTTCCGTGGTATTGACGGCATCTTGAGTGTGTGTCCTTACTATAACAAGCCTTCGCAAGAAGGTTTGTATCAGCATTTTAAGGCTATTGCCAATGCAACTGAAATGCCTGTTGTGCTTTACAATGTCCCTGGTCGTACAGGCATCAATATGCAGGCTGCCACTACCGTGCGTTTGGCTCGCGATTGCCAAAACATCGTTGCCATCAAGGAGGCCAGCGGCAACTTGGAACAGGTCGATGAAATCATAAAGAACAAACCGCGTGATTTCGACGTCATTTCCGGCGACGATGCCCTCACCTTCCCGATGGTGTCGTGTGGTGCAGTAGGCGTTATTTCTGTCATAGGCAATGCTTTGCCGAAAGAATTCTCAAAGATGATTCGCTTGCAGATGCGTGGAGAATACGACCCTGCACGCAAAATCCACCACCGCTTCACCGACTTGTTCTCGTTGCTCTTCGTAGACGGCAACCCCGCAGGCGTGAAAGCCATGCTCCATGAGATGGGCTTCATAGAAAATGTCTTGCGCCTGCCCCTCGTGCCCACTCGCATATCTACGCTTCAGCGTATGAGTGAGATTATGAAGGAGCTAAAGATATAATATATTTTAAAAGTGGTGAAACATTTGGCTATAAGATATTTTCTTTGTATCTTTGCGCCGTTTTCTTCGGAATAATTACTGTATAAACATTTAAATAGTATGAAAATTTCACACATTGAGCATCTGGGCATTGCCGTTCAGAGCATTGAGGAGAGCCTGCCGTTCTTTACCGACGTGCTGGGCTTGGAGTGTTATGCAACCGAAGTAGTTGAAGACCAGAAGGTGAAGACCGCCTTCCTGAAATGTGGCGAGGTGAAACTGGAGCTGCTCGAGCCCACAAGCCCCGAGAGCACCATTCAGAAGTGGCTCGATAAGGGCAACAAGGGTGTGCACCATGTGGCTTTCTGCATTGAGGATGGAGTTGCCAACGCTCTGGCCGAGGTCGGCGAGAAGGGGGTGCGCCTCATCGACCAGCAGCCCCGCAAGGGTGCTGAGGGGCTGAACATCGCTTTCCTGCACCCGAAGTCGACAGCTGGCGTGCTTACTGAACTTTGCGAGCATCCAGAGAAATAATTTCTTATAGAGTGACTTTAATGGTTTTGAGATTTCGGCCATTCCGGGAACTCGACATCATAACGATAAAACAAAAACGACAAAATAGGAAGAAATGTCAAAGCAATTAGAAAAGATTAAGCAACTTATCGAGAACCGCGAAAAAGCTCGTCTCGGTGGTGGAGAGAAAGCCATTCAGAAGCAACACGACCGCGGTAAGTATACAGCACGTGAGCGTATAGAGATGCTCCTCGACGAGGGCTCGTTCGAGGAATACGATATGTTTAAAGAGCACCGTTGCCACAACTTCGGCATGGAGAAGAAGCAGTTCCCCGGCGATGGCGTAGTAGCAGGCAGCGGTACCATCGATGGCCGTCTGGTGTTCGTTTTTGCCCAGGATTTCACTGTGCACGCCGGTTCTCTCTCCGAGACGATGAGCCAGAAGATTTGCAAGGTGATGGATATGGCCATGAAGATGGGTGCTCCCGTCATCGGCATCAACGATTCGGGTGGCGCACGTATTCAGGAAGGCATCAATGCGCTGGCTGGCTATGCAGAAATCTTCGAGCGTAACATCCTGGCTTCTGGTGTCATTCCGCAGATTAGCGGCATCTTCGGCCCTTGTGCAGGCGGTGCTGTCTATAGTCCTGCACTCACCGACTTCACGCTGATGATGGAAAACACCTCTTATATGTTCCTTACCGGTCCGAAGGTGGTGAAGACCGTGACAGGTGAGGATATCGACCAAGAGCATCTGGGTGGCGCCAGCGTGCACGCCACGAAGAGTGGTGTGACCCACTTCACGGCCAAGACCGAGGAAGAGGGCATACAGATGCTGAAGACGCTGTTGAGCTACATTCCTTCGAATAATATGGAGGTGGCCCCTCGCAAGAAGTGCGATGACCCCATCAACCGCATGGAGGACAGCCTGAACGAGATTATCCCCGAGAATCCCAACGAGGCATACGACATGTACAAAGTTATCGGAGCCGTGGTCGATAATGGGGAATTCTTCGAGGTACAGCCCAAATTTGCCAAGAACATTATAGTGGGCTTTGCCCGTTTCAATGGACAGAGCGTAGGCATCGTGGCCAACCAGCCTTCTTGCTATGCTGGTGTGCTCGACGTGAATGCAAGCCGCAAGGGTGCCCGTTTCGTCCGCTTCTGCGACGCCTTCAATATTCCTATCGTTTCGTTCGTCGACGTCCCTGGCTTCCTGCCTGGCACGGGTCAGGAGTACAATGCCGTTATTCTGCATGGAGCTCAGCTGCTCTATGCCTATGGCGAGGCTACGGTGCCCAAGATCACGGTCACGCTGCGTAAGAGCTATGGTGGCTCTCACATCGTGATGGGATCAAAGCAGCTGCATACCGACTTAAACTACGCTTGGCCTTCGGCCGAGATTGCCGTGATGGGTGCCAGCGGTGCTGCTGCAGTGCTTTATGCCAAGGAGGCCAAGGCAAAGAAAGAGGCTGGCGAAGACGTGAAATCCTTTATCGCCGAGAAGGAGGACGAGTACAACGAGCTGTTTGCCAATCCTTATCAGGCAGCCAAGTATGGCTACATCGATGACGTGATAGAGCCGCGTAACACCCGTTTCCGTGTCTGCCGTGCCCTCGCACAGCTGGCCACCAAGCGCGATGCTCTTCCTGCCAAGAAGCATGGCAACATACCAATGTAGCCTAAGCCCCCTGAATTTGGAGGCAGGGGTCTGAACAAGCGCAGACTCTCATCGCTATATTCTATTCTAACATTATATTAAGGGGAAGGTCTGGTAAACGCTTGTCCAGACCCCCATCCCCTGAATTTTGGGCCAAAGAATATGAGAACAAACGAAGTTTATGCTGCCATCGCTCTTGCGTTGCACGAGCATTTAGGCAATAATGTACATGATGTGGAACCCGGCATCATCACGATTGCTGAGCATCCCACACAGTGGAATGGTTATGCACAAACAATGACAGCTCATCCTTAAATCAAAATAGACATGAAAGAATACAAGTATACCATCAACGGAAACAAATACGAAGTAGCCATTGGCGATATTGAGGATTGCCTGGTGACCGTGACCGTAAATGGCGAGGAATACAAAGTGGAAATGGAGAAGCCTGCCGAAGAGGAGAAGAAGAAGCCTGTATTGGGCAAACCTGCTTCCGTCGTCTCCGACAGTAGCAACGAACCTGCTGCCGATAAAGCTGCCGTCAATAAGAACAACGCTGTCAAGGCTCCGCTGCCAGGTGTCATCACCGACATCAAGGTGGCTGTCGGCGACGAGGTTCAGGCTGGCGATACCGTTGTGGTGCTCGAAGCCATGAAAATGGCAAATAACCTGCAGGCAGAGAAAGCCGGTAAGGTGTCGGCCATCTGCGTAAAGATTGGCGAGAGCGTCATGGAAGACGATCCGCTCGTCGTAATCGAATAAGGAGAATAAAAGTACTCTTATTGTTTGGTGGCAACTGCTTAGTTGTCACCTTTTTTATTTCTGTTAGTACGTCAAACGTTCTTTTTATCTTATAAAGGCATGATTTGTCGTAAAAAATTATTACCTTTGCACCAACGTAATTCTAATGTGTAAGAAAAAATGAGAAAACTGTTTGTTCGTTTCCTTTGGACACTGCTATTTCTTGTGGTGGTAGGCATCACGGCCTGCTTTTGGGCAATAGCTAACGGTTCCATAGGCTACATGCCACCCATAGAAGACCTTCAGAACCCCATCAGCCGCTTTGCCACCCAGGTCTATTCTTCCGACGGGAAGTTGCTTGGCACTTGGAGCATGAGCCGTGAAAATCGTGTAATAGTCGACTATTCTAAGCTTGCCCCCTCGCTGGTCGAGGCTCTGGTGGCTACCGAGGACGTTCGTTTCTATGACCATTCGGGTATAGACTTTTTCGCGTTGGGGCGTGCCATAGTGAAACGCGGACTCTTAGGGCAGAAATCGGCTGGCGGAGGTTCCACCATCACTCAGCAGCTGGCAAAGCAGCTCTTCAGCGAGACGGCCCATAGCACCATGGAGCGAGCTTTGCAGAAACCCATCGAGTGGGTTATTGCCGTTCAATTGGAGCGAAACTATACAAAAGATGAAATTATCACGCTCTATCTCAACTATTTCGACTTCCTCCATAATGCCGTAGGCATCAAGACCGCAGCCAACACCTATTTCTCGAAAGAACCTTCAGAACTCACTGTCAACGAGAGTGCTACGCTTATAGGCCTGTGTAAGAATCCCAGCTATTTCAATCCTGTTCGCTACCCCGACCGTTGTACCAATCGCCGCAATGTGGTCTTGGGGCAGATGCTGAAGGCTGGTTATCTTTCTCAAGCGCAACACGACAGTTGTGCGGCCCTGCCACTGGAGCTTCATTTCCATGTGGCCGACCATAAGGAAGGCATCGCCACTTACTTCCGCGACTACCTTCGACGCTACATGATGGCCAAGCGCCCCATCCGCGACGACTATCCCTCATGGGGCTATGTGAAGTATTTCATGGACTCGCTCGCATGGGAGCAAGACCCCCTCTACGGTTGGTGCAATAAGAACACCAAGCGCAGCGGTGGCAACTATAACCTTTATACCGATGGATTGAAAGTCTACACCACACTCGACACGCGCATGCAGCGCTATGCCGAGCAGGCTTGCTACGAGCATGTGGTGAAGTTCCTGCAGCCCGCCTTCAACAAAGACCGAAAGACAAAGGCCAATTTCCCTTACAGTGATCTCTCGAAAGACCAGGTCGCCAAATTGCTGGAGCGCTCTATGCGACAAAGCGACCGCTATCGTGCCCTGAAAGCCTCTGGCATGAGCGAAGACGAGATAGCCAGGAATTTCCGCACAAAGACGGAAATGCAGATCTTCACCTATCATGGCGATGTAGATACCGTGATGACGCCACTCGACTCTATACGCTATCTGAAGTCCTTCCTCCGGACAGGTTTCTTCAGCATGTGTCCGCAGAATGGCCATGTCAAAGCCTATGTCGGTGGTCTCGACTTCCAGCACTTTGCCTACGACATGGCCACCGAAGGCCGCCGGCAGGTGGGGTCGACCATTAAGCCTTTCCTCTATTCGCTGGCATTGGAAGACGGCATGACTCCTTGCGACGTCGCTCCCAACGTGCAGCAGACCTATATGGTGGCAGGGCAGCCCTGGACGCCTCGCAATGGCAGCCGTTCGCGCTATGGCGAGATGGTCACGCTGAAGTGGGGGCTGCAACAGTCCAACAATTGGATTTCAGCCTACCTTATGTCGCGTCTTAATCCTCAGCATTTTGTCAACCTGCTGCATGAGTACGGCATTCGCAATCCCGAGATTCATCCGTCAATGGCCCTCTGTCTCGGCCCCTGCGATATCACCGTGGCCGAGATGGTCAGCGGCTATACGGCTTTCGTCAATCATGGCATACGCACCGCTCCGCTATACGTCACGCGTATCGTCGACTCGGAGGGCAATGAGGTGGCCCGGTTCGAACCACGCATGAACGAGGTGCTTAGCGATGATGTGGCCCACAAGATGATCTATATGCTGAAGGCTGTCGTCGATGGCGGCACGGCCAGCAGGTTGCGCTTCCGCTACAATTTCACGGCCGAACTGGGCGGAAAGACCGGAACGACCAATAAAAATAGCGATGCATGGTTCATGGGAATATGCCCACGCCTGGTAAGTGGCTGCTGGGTAGGGGGCGACGACCGTGACATACATTTCAATACCATGTCGATGGGACAGGGAGCCACGATGGCTCTTCCCATTTTCGCCTATTACATGAAGAAAGTGTATGCCGACGATCAGCTGGATTATAGTCAGGACGAGAAGTTCGACATACCCGAAGGCTTCGACCCTTGTGCCGTAGGTGGCGAAGGAGAAGAAGCAGAAGAGGTCGACGAGATGCAGGAAGAGATTTTCGAATAGCCTTTCCCCCACATGCTGTTCATGGAGATTTTGCTTTCTATTGCAATAGGTATAGTAATCGGTGCATTGGCCGTCTATCTGTGGCAGCAGCGCGAGCTGACGGACCTTCGGGTGAAGGGTGGGGCGGCACGGAAGGAGATTGCCATGCTGAAGGAGCAGTCGGAACGGGCGCTCCGGCAGAAAGACGAGCAGAACAATAAGGAGATGAAGATGCGCTACGACCAGTTTCAGCAGCAGCTGAACGTGGTGCGCGAGCAGTTTCAGAATATGGCAGCCCGGTTGTTGAGCGAAACGACCAACAGCTTGCACGACCGTAACAAGAAAAGCATGGAGGCCATCACCAAGCCCATCAACGACAGTTTTGAGCAGCTACAGCAAGCCATACGCGAGAGCGACAAGGAGCAGGCACGTACAGCAGCGTCGCTCACCGAACGGCTGCGACAGGTAGGCGAGCAGGCCGAGAAGATGGACCGCACGGCCACCCGGCTCACCAATGCCCTGCGAGGCGACTCAAAGCAGGCTGGCGACTGGGGCGAACTCGTGCTTCAGGAACTGCTCGACTCCCAGGGCTTCCGAAAAGGCATCGACTACGATGTGCAGGGCACCATTATGGATAGCGACGGACGGGTGATACTGAACGAGGAATCGGGGCAGAAAATGCGGCCCGACGTAGTGCTCCACTACCCGGGGCAGCAAGATGTCGTCATCGATGCAAAAGTGAGCATCAAGGCGTTCTACGATTACGTAAACGAGCAGGGCGAACAGCTGAAACGGCAATTCCTCGACCGTCATGTGCAAAGCCTGCGCTCCCATGTGCGAGAACTCGTAAGCAAAGACTACAGTCGCTATATACAGCCGCCCCGGGTGGCCATCGACTTCGTCATCATGTATGTTCCCAACGAGCAAGCGTTGCAGGTGGCCTTGGCGCGAGACCCAAAGCTGTGGCAGGAGGCCTTCGAGCAGAAAGTCTTTATCTCGAGCACACAGAACCTCTTTGCCATTCTGCGCATGATCCAGATAGCGTGGCGACAACACAACCAGACAGAAAACCAGAAGAAAATCGTCGCCCTGGCCGAACAGCTGCTTTCGAGGGTAGGGCTTTTCACTGAGAGAGCACAAAAATTAGGGCGCGATCTGCAGCTCTTGCATGCCGACTATGATGAGCTTCAGAAAAGTGTCGTGGGGCGCTTGAGCATCACCCAGAAAGCCAACGAACTGAAAAAGTTGGGCGTGAAAGAAGATGTGAAGCACCCTTTGCCCAGTGAACCAGACATAGACAATGAATACCATAACTAAAGAAAAAGAAATGGAAATATGAAAAAACGATTTTTGCTACTTCTTGCCTTAGGCATGCTTGGCAGTGCCGGCGTGCAGGCGCAGATCACTTCATGGACTGCCGACAACGGTAACGGAACATTCACCAACCCGCTGTTCTACGACGAATTCAGCGACCCCGACATCTTGCGAGTCGGCGACGACTTCTATCTTGCCGGCACCACCATGCACACAGTGCCAGGCCTCGTCATCCTGCACTCTAAAGACCTGGTGAACTGGGAAAACATCAGCTATTGTTTCGACCGCTTCGACTTCGGCGACGACAGCTTCTCGCTGAAGAACCACAAGGAGATTTATGGACAGGGCATCTGGGCACCCTGCATACGCTATGCCAATGGCCAGTTCTATGTCTTCTCCAACGTCAACGGGAAGGGACTTCAATGCTATACGGCCAAAGACATTCACGGGCCATGGACACACCATAATATGAAAGGCAATATCTACGATCTGGGCGTGCTCTTCGACGACGACGGAAAGGTATATGCCATCCATGGATATGGAACCGTGAAGTGCACCGAATTGCAACCCGACATGAGCGGCCCCGTGGAAGGCACCGAGCGCGTAATCATTCCCGAAGGTAATGGAGTGGGCGAGGGGCACCACATGTACAAGATCGATGGCATGTATTATCTCATCTCGACCGACTACAAGCCCAACGGGCGCACCCTCTGCTCGCGGTCGAAGAGCATCTGGGGACCATACGAGACCCGCGTCATCACGGCCGACGAGAACTATGGCTACCACGCTGCCTCGCTCACGCAGGTGCCCCGGGGCGAGAAATACCGCATAGGTCAGGACGGTACAATGTTTGCCCTTGGCCCCGTCGACAAAGATGCCACCGCCTGTACCAATGCACACCAGGGCGGCATCGTGCAGGCCACCGATGGGTCGTGGTGGGCTCTTTTCATGCAAGATTTCCACTCTATCGGACGTACTGTCTGCCTCATGCCCATGACTTGGAAAGACGGTTGGCCCATGGTGGGACTTGAAGGGAACCTTGGCCGTGCACCACGCACATGGTTCAAGCCTGGCCTGCAGCCTGATGCCGTGTCGCAGCAGCAGGCAAGCACCTTCGCTCCCTATAATCGCAACGAGAGTTTCGATGGCAAGAAGCTGGGCCGTGTATGGCAGTGGAACCACAATCCTGAAGAGAAAATGTGGAGTCTCAAGGGCGGGCGACTGCGGCTGAACACCATGCCTGCCGAGCAGCTCATGTGGGCCCGCAACACGCTCACACAGCGCGTCATAGGCCCAAAGAGCATCACCACCGTCGAGCTGTATGTAAAAGGCATGAAAGATGGCGATGTATGCGGTCTTGGCAATATCAATGTGCCCTGCTCATGGATCGGCATCGTTCAGACGGGCAAAGCGTCCGTCCTGCGTTGCTTCGAGCAGCTCACCAACGATACTGTCGATGTGCCCATCACTTTCCCAGAGGGGAAAATCTGGCTGCGTAGCATCGGCGACTACGACAACGACCAGGCGCAATACGCCTACAGCACCGACGGGAAAAACTTCCAGACGCTCGGGCGCATGATGCCGCTCAGCTATCAGCTCATCTCGTTCCAGGGGTCCCGTCATGCCCTGTTTGCCTTCAATGTTAAAGGGAAGAACGGCGGCTATGCCGAGTTCGATAACTTCACGGTAGAAGAGCCTTGTGCCGATCGCTCGAAGAATATCCCTTATGGCA
Source organism: uncultured Prevotellaceae bacterium (assembly GCA_946406555.1). GTDB lineage: Bacteria > Bacteroidota > Bacteroidia > Bacteroidales > Bacteroidaceae > Prevotella. Next base: position 19,564 of record CAMJLB010000049.1, read on the forward strand.
AGACCTTCCGCATCATCAACAAGGCCACTGGCCGGCCTGCCCATTGCGACCCCCATGGCCTGCTTTACGATACACGGGCCGACGACCAGGGAAAGCGCACACAGTTCCAGATCATCGACCGTGGAGCTGGCAAGGTATCGCTCAAGTGTGTCGATGGCCGATATGTAAAGGTTTATGGAGACGGTCTTCCCGGCGATGTGCGCTTCACCACACAGGCCGACGATGCCGAGGTCTTCCTCTGGCAAGATTATCTCGACCACGACTTCATGCTCTTCTCGCTCAAGAATCATCGTTACATAGGCAAGAGTCCCACCACGGGCAGCCCATATTCCATGGACTTTCCTGGTGCCGACCCGGCTCGTCGTAATGGGGCCGTGCTGCGATGGGAGGAGATAAAATAGTCCTTCTGAAAAAGAAAAAATTACCTTATAAATTGAACTCGAAGACACAAAGGGATATAAGGCTTCACCTTTGTGTCTTCGTGTTCTATCTCTTATTTCTTTCTCACTGGGTCGCAGGTAAGCCCGCATCCCAGCTTCTTGAATATCTTCCTGTCCACCTCGCTCAGCATCACCGTGCTGTGCACTTGGCAGTCGCGTAGCTGTGGCAGTTGTTCCAGTGCCCTGCGGCACAGCTCGTCGTGCTGCGACAGCACGCTCAGCGCCACAAGCACCTCGTCGGTGTGCAGGCGCGGGTTGCGGCCTCCCAGATACTCTATCTTCGTCTTCTGTATAGGCTCGATCATGCTTTGCGGAATGAGCTTCACGTCGTGGTCGATGCCAGCCAGGTGCTTCATGGCGTTGAGCAGCAGGGCGGCGCTGCATCCCAGCAGCGGGCTCGACTTTGATGTGATGATCTGGCCGTCGGCCAGCTCTATGGCCGCAGCGGTGTGCCCCGTAAGTTCTTTCTTGGCTGCGGCGGCCACCGTCACGCGGCGGTAGGCCGTGGTGATGTGGGCCTGATTGAACAGCAGCTGTATCTTGTGCACCTCGGCTTCGCTGTCGATGCCGTCGGCCAGCTTGTTGGTGGCATCATAATAGCGGCGTATGATCTCGTCGCGGCTGGCCTGGCAGCAAGCCTCGTCGTCGCTGATGCAGAAGCCGACCATGTTGACCCCCATGTCGGTAGGACTCTTATAGGGACTGCCGCCATAGATGCCCTCGAAGAGCGCATTCAGCACAGGGAATATCTCGATGTCGCGGTTGTAGTTTACGGCAATCTTGTCGTATGCCTCCAGATGGAAGGGGTCTATCATGTTCACGTCGTTCAGGTCGGCCGTGGCAGCCTCGTAGGCAATGTTCACAGGGTGTTTCAGCGGCAGGTTCCATACCGGGAAGGTCTCGAATTTGGCATAGCCGGCACGCACGCCGCGCTTGTTCTCGTTGTAGAGCTGGCTCAGGCAGACGGCCATCTTGCCGCTGCCGGGGCCAGGGGCGGTCACGATGACCAGCTCGCGCGAGGTCTCCACATAGTCGTTCTTCCCGAATCCTTCGTCGCTGGCTATCAGCTCCACATTATGCGGATAGCCGTCTATCAGGTAATGAATGTACGATTTGATACCCAGCCGCTCCAGCCGGTGGCGGAACTGGTCGGCGGCACGCTGCCCGTTATAATGGGTGATGACCACCGAGCCCACCATGAAGTCGCGGCCCATGAACTCCTGTCGCAATCGCAGCACATCCTCGTCGTAGGTGATGCCAAGGTCCGAGCGCACCTTGTTTTTCTCTATGTCTTCGGCGCTCACCACGATGACGATCTCCAGCTGGTCGCGCAGCTGTCCAAACATGCGCAGCTTGGAGTCGGGCTTGAAGCCGGGTAGCACGCGCGAGGCGTGATGGTCGTCGAACAGCTTTCCGCCGAGTTCCAGGTACAGTTTGCCGTCAAACTGGGCTATGCGCTCCTTGATGTGCTCTGATTGTATCTTGAGATACTTGTCGTTGTCAAATCCTGTTTTCATCTTTTTTTGTGTTCTGTTTTCTTGACTAAAGTTTCCTTTTCGCCTGCAAAGTTACTCATTTTTTTTGAAATATGTGCCAAAACAGAGAAAATGCGCTGAAACTTTTTCTGCCAGAAAGTTGGGCGAAAATGCCTTCTTTTTTTTTTTTGCGATTCTTTCGACCGCGCAGGTAGAAAAAAATTTGAATTCTTTTTGTAATAATCCGAAAAATAGCTAATTTTGCACAAGTGAGGCTTTCTTCGTAGTTGGCATCACAAAAGCAATTCTGTTCTTTCCGATGAGCAATGTGATTGCATTTTTTCTTAAAACACGTCTCTTAGGATTTTAATATGAAATAAGTCAAGCCAAATGAAATATATACGAACGCTAACAGTATTGACAGGTGCGGAGATTCGCCAGAACGAAGTCCCGCTTTTCCGGGGGGCTGTCATTCACAGCCTTGGCGATCACCCCAATGTGTATTTTCATAATCATCTGGACGGCGACAAGTTCAGGTATTCCTATCCGCTTATTCAGTATATGCGATTAGGGGGCAAGGCTGCTATCGTCTGTGTGGAGGCAGGTGTAGACATAATAGGTCAGTTCCTGACCGATGTCGAAGGCAAGCAAACACTTCGCGGGTAAAAGCATGGAGCGACTGACTGGCAGCCGCCAAATGGGCG
>CAMJLB010000050.1 GCA_946406555.1 uncultured Prevotellaceae bacterium
AGACGTTCTTCCGCATCGTGCTGCCACAGGTGGTCAGGGCGGTGATGCCCGTCTATCAGGGTGAGGTGGTGAGCCTGCTCAAGGGCACGAGTGTCGTGGGCTACATCGCCGTGGAAGACATGACGCGCGCCTCCGACCTGATACGCTCGCGCACCTTCGACGCCTTCTTCCCGCTCATCATGACGGCCGTCATCTATTTCCTCATGGCATGGCTCGTGGGGCAGCTGCTCACGTCGCTCGTGCAGAAACAGCGCCTGAAGGCTGGCCTGGCGGCACTCATGCTGACGCTGTCAGCCATGGTGTGCTATCTGCCAACGGTAGTCACGGAAAAGAAGGCCGAGACGGTGGCCCAGCCCGACGTGCCGGACGCGCCACCCGTGTTCAAGGCTCTTGCCGGTCAGCGCGTCGGCGTCGTCATAGGCAGCATACAGGACATTACCATCACCCGTCTGGCACCCACGGCCGACATACTGCGCGTGGCCACCATCACCGATATGCTGACAGCGCTGGAGAGCGGAAAGGTGAACGTAGGGGGCAGCGAAAGCCTGACGCTGACATTCAACAAGAAAGTGGCTGCCAAGGTAGACTCGGTGAGCTCCGGGCTGGAAACGATTCCCGTAGGTGCCTGCTTCAGAAAAGACAACACCGAGCTGCAGCAAGACTTCAACAGTTTTCTGGCCGACATCCGACGCGACGGAACCTATAAGCAGATAGTAGACCGATGGAGCAGTGCCGATGACCCTTCAGACGTGACACCGCCACGGCGGTACGGCACGGGGCGCACGGTGCGCATAGCCACCTATCCCGCCGCACCGCCGTTCAACTTCATCTGCTCGGGAGAACTGTCGGGCCTGGAAATCGACATCATGGCCGAATGGGCCAACAGGCGCAACTACCATCTTGAATATATCATGATGGAGTTTGCCTCGCAGATTCCCGCTGTGCAGACGGGCAAGGCCGACATGGCCATGGGTGCCATCTCCATGACCGAGGAGCGACAGAAGCAGGTGCTCTTCTCCGACGGCTACATAGAGTCGCACATAGTGCTCGTCACGCGAAAAGGAGAGGCCGGACTGCTTGAGGCCCAATCCCAGGCGACACCCGCCGAAGAAACCTCACGTTGGGCATGGTGGCCACTGGCCGTGCTTATTATAATAATAGGTGGCGCCGCATGGGTGGTTGTCGGTCGCAGGCGCCGCGCCCTGCCGCTGTCTTGCCCTCCTGCCCATGGGGAGCACCCGGGACTCGACGCCATCCGCATAGACGGTCTGAAGAAGAACTTCGGCCCGCTCGAAGTGTTGCGCGACATCAGCCTCGAAGTGCATCAGGGCGAGGTCATCTCCATCATAGGCCCTTCGGGCACGGGTAAGAGCACCTTCCTGCGATGCCTCAACCTGCTGGAGCAGCCCTCTGGCGGCAGTATCATCATCGATGGGCAGGACATACTCGCGCCCGATGCCGACGTGCCCCGACTACGCCGCCGCATGGGCATGGTGTTCCAGTCGTTCAACCTGTTCAATGGCATGTCGGTGCTCGACAACATCACCCTTTCGCCCATGCAGCTGCTGGGCAAAAGCCGTGAGCAGGCAGAGCAGCAAGCCCGCGAGCTGTTGGAGATGGTGGGTCTGGCTGAGCGGGCCGATGCCATGCCCGACCAGCTCTCAGGCGGACAGAAGCAGCGGGTGGCCATCGCCCGCGCACTGGCCATGGAGCCAGAGATACTGCTCTTCGACGAGCCCACATCGGCCCTCGACCCCACGATGGTGAGCGAGGTGCTGGGCGTCATGACGCAGCTGGCACGCCAGGGCATGACAATGATCGTGGTGACCCACGAGATGCGCTTCGCCCGGCAGGTGAGCAGCCGCGTGCTGTTCTTCGCCGACGGCGTGATCTACGAGGAAGGCACGCCCGACCTGCTCTTCGGGCATCCACGGCGCGAGCGCACCCGGCAGTTCATACAGCAGATACACCAGACGACGTTCTGCATCGAGAGCGAGGATTTCGACTGGTATGCCATGACGGCACAGATGGAGCTGTTCTGCCAGCACTACAACCGGACGCAGAAACAGACCGACGCAGTGCTCCACGCGATAGACGAGTCGCTCGCCATTCTCGGTACCTCTCCGGGCACAACCCTGACGCTGGCCTATTCCGAACAGGAAGAAACGTTGCAGCTTTCCGTCCTCTGCCGGCAAAACATCGACGCTGTGCTGTTTAGCGAGCAGAGCGACGACATCGCCGTGACCATCTTGCGCAATTTCTGCCACAGCATCAGCGTCGACGGCAATACGCTCCGCATCGTCTTGACATGATGAGCAGCAGAGGGCCATCAAACAGTGAGTACATGAAAAGTGGGAAACTTCAGCAAGTAGCTGACGTTTCCCACCGCTATTTATTCTATTTTCGCTCCTTGATTTCGGCCAACCTCCTTTGCAGTTCCTCAAAGCCGCCTTGCTTCAAGGCGCTATTGACAAATTTGCGGAGATTGTTCTGCCTTTGTCCATTTCCGACGATATTGTAGAGCAGGGCCGAGGCTGCCGAAGCATGCACGCGGCCCACGTAGGGTATGAGCGTGGCCACCTGTATCTCATCGGCATAGAGGGCAAGATGGGCATCGTATATGGCCTGCGTGGGGATACGGTGCTCTTGGCGACGGCTCACGTCGAGTATGACGGTGGTAGTGGCATTGGCCCTCACTACGCGCCACTCCTTGTTAGCTTTGCTGCGGATAGACTTCTCGGCTGCTATGAGGCGCACGAAAGCCTCAAACGTATGCTTCTCTTCCCCGCCGCCGAGCTTGACGGTTTTCGCTTTTGACTTATTTATGTTCATATCAGAATTTTTTCCTCTTGCAGGGATAGATGATAGCCTTGTGCCGTCGGCCTTCAGACAGGGAGTCCGTTCTTTGCCGATGTCTCTCTGACGATGAGGCGCTGTGGCACGATCTCTTTGCATACCTTGGTGTTGCCTCCGATGTGTCGCAGGAGCATGCGGCAGGCGGTCTGGCCCATGAGCTGCGACTGGTCTTCGATGACCGACATTCGCGGCGATGTATAGCTGGCATGCACGTCGTCGCTGAAGCCTATGAGTGCCACGTCGGCTGGAATGCTGAGTCCCGCCTGCTTGATGGCGGTGAAGGCGGCAAAGGTGATGATGTCGTTGAAGGCCAGAATGGCATCGGGGCGGTCGGGGCGGGCGAGCAACTCGTTGGTACGCTGCAAGGCCACCTGATAGTCGATGCGGTCGCAGACGACGAGCGTGCGGTCGATGACGATGCGGTTGTCGCGCAGTGCCTCCAGGTATCCGTGTTTGCGGCGTTGCACCATGTCGAGGTGGTTGGGACCTCCCAGGAAGGCGATGCGCCTGGAGCCGGTGTCGATAAGATGCTGGGTGGCCTGCTGGGCGGCCTCGTCGCCATTGGCGGTGACGCACGAGAAACGGTCGGCCAGACAGGTGCGGCCGAAGAACACGAGGGGTATGCCCATGCGCGACAGTTCCTCGAAATGGCTGTAGTCGGTGGTCTCCTGTGCCAGGCAGGCAATGATGCCCTCTACGTGGAGGCCGATGAAGTTGTCGATGGCCAGCGTCTCGTCGGCAGCCAGCTCGTGGCTGTTGGCGCTGATCACGCTGTAGCCCTCCTTGCGCGCCTCGGTCTCAATGCCGTCGAGCACGGCGGCATAGTAGTGGGTCACGAGGTTTGGCACCACCACGCCTATCACTTTAGGGGCTTCGCTGCGCAGGCTCTGTGCGAAGGGGTTGGGGCGGTAGTTCAGCTCGTGGGCCAGGGCCTGCACGCGCTGTCTCATCTCGCTGCCCACCTCAGGGCTGTTGTGCAGGGCACGGCTCACGGTGGCGATGCTCACGCCCAGCTGCCGGGCAAGGTCTTTCAGCGACACTCTGTGTTTGCCAGTCATTGTGTTTCTTTTTTTCTCTGTTTTTGGGGAGATTATCTCGGTTGATATGTTGTGGTTGCAAATGTACATAAAAAAAGATTATCGCGCAAACGTTTACGTGGTTTTTTTACAATTATTTCTTTGCCGACTCGTTTTTTGTAGGTAATTTTGCAAATGTCTTTCAGACAAAACGAAAATGAAGAGTAATGAATAGTTGATAATAAGTTAGTTAGAAAAAGCAAAACCAGGACTGTCGCGATGACACTCCTGGTTTTTTTGTAAACATTAGTTCATAGTGAAAAGTGAATAGTGAATAGTTATGATTAGCTTTGTTGCTCATAACTATTCACTGTTCACTATAAACTAATTTCAGATGACCTCTATGCCCTGCTGTCGGCAAAGCTCGAGGCTCATCTCCTTGAGCTTGAACTTCTGAATTTTTCCAGACCCCGTGAGGGGGAACTGGTCGATGAAGAACACGTATTTGGGTATCTTGTATCGTGCTATTTTTCCGCGGCAGAACTCCTGCACGTCTTCAGGCTGCATCTTCGCGCCGGGCTGCAGAATGATGAATGCACCCACGGCCTCGCCATATTTCTTCGAGGGCACGGCAGCCACCTGCACGTCTTTGATGCCGGGCATGTGGTAAAGGAACTCTTCGATCTCGCGTGGGTAGATGTTCTCTCCGCCACGTATGATCATGTCCTTGATACGGCCGGTGATGCGGTAGAAGCCGTTCTCGTCTTTGATGCCCAGGTCGCCGGAATGCAGGAATCCGTTCTTGTCGATGACTTCGGCGGTGGCCTTCGGGTTCTTGTAGTAGCCCTTCATCACGTTGAAGCCACGGCAGCACATCTCGCCCTGCACGCCCACGGGGCACTCCTCGAGGGTGTCGGGGTCGAGCACCTTCACTTCGACAAACGGATAGTCGCGTCCCACAGTGGTGCAGCGCTGTTCAAACGAGTCGTTGAGGCACGTCTGCGTCATGCCGGGCGACGACTCGGTGAGGCCATAGACGCTGGTGATGGTCATATACATTTTCTCCGATACGCGTTTCATCAGCTCGATGGGGCATAGGCTGCCAGCCATGATGCCCGTGCGCAGGCTGGTGAGGTCGAACATGGAGAACATAGGGTGGTCGAGCTCGGCAATGAACATGGTGGGCACGCCATAGACGGCCGTGCACCGCTCCTTGTGTATGCTGGCCAGCACCACGAGGGGGTCGAACTTCTCTACCATCACCTCGGTGCAGCCGTGGGTGAGGCAGTTCATCGTGGCCAGCACCACGCCGAAGCAGTGGAACAGCGGCACGCAGACGCAGAGCTTGTCGTCCTGCGTGAATCCCATGTTCTCGCCCGTGAAATAGCCATCGTTGGCAATGCCGTAGTGTGTCAGCATCACGCCCTTCGGGAATCCTGTGGTACCGCTGGTGTACTGCATGTTGCATACATCGTGGCAGGTCACCTTGCTCTTCATCTCCAGCAATGTCTCGTCCTCGATGTTCTGTCCAAGCAGCAGCAGTTCGGCGGTATTGTACATGCCGCGATACTTTTCCATGCCAATGTAGACCACGCTCTTCAGATAGGGGAAGCGCTCGCTGTTCAGATGGCCGCGCTCGCAGGTCTTCAGTTCGGGCAGCATGGTGTAGGTCATGTCTACATAGTTGCAGTCCCAGGTGCCGTCGGTGATGCAGAGTGTGTGCATGTCGGAGTCTTTGCACAGATACTCCAGCTCGTTCTGTTTGTAGTTGGTGTTCACCGTCACGAGCACGGCGCCGATCTTGGCCGTGGCATAAAGAAAGGTGAGCCAGTCGGGCACGTTGGTGGCCCAGATGCCCACGTTGGAGCCTTTCTCCACGCCGATGGCCAGCAGGCCCTTGGCCAGATTGTCTACCCGCTCGTTGAACTGGCTCCAGGTGAAGCGAAGGTCGCGGTCGCTATATACGATATATTCTTTGTCGGGGGTGGTCTCGGCCCAGTGCTCCAGCCACTGGCCCAAGGTGCGGTCGGAGAGCGAGTAGCCGTCGCTGCCCGTCTCGGCCGGATACGTTCTCTCTGGCAGCGGGCGGCCTGCCATGTCCAGTTTTATGTTGCTTGCTTCCATTCTTCAATCTTCAATTTTCAATCCTCAATCCTCAATCCTCAATCTTCAGAACGGTATATACACCAGTGCCAGGATCTTGGCCTGCTTGCCGGGTGCTCCGTGCAGATGGTGGTTCACGATGCTGTCGTAGTAGATGCTGTCGCCTTCCTGCAGGTGGTATCTCTCCTTGCCGTAGTCGATCTCTATCTCGCCCTGCATCACGTAGATGAACTCTTCGCCCTCGTGTGCCGAGAGTTGGAAATCTTTGTCGTCGGTAGGGTTGATGTCGATGATGAATGGCTCCATGTGGCGGCCAGCTTTCTGCTTGGCCAGCGGGTGGTACTCCATGTGGCGGCGTGCATTCACGGCACCATTCGAGAAGCTGATGCTGCTTTCGCGCTCGCGGTCGGCAGCGCGGCACACCACGGGCCCAAGGGCATCGTTGTCGTCCATGAAGGTGCCAAGGCGCACACCCAGGGCGCGTGCTATCTTGATGAGCGGCCCCAGTGAGGGCAGGTTCTGGTCGGTTTCGATAGATGTGATTTGCTCTGCCGAGAGACCGCTGCGCTCGGCAATTTCCTCGATGCTGAGATTCTTCGATTCGCGAATCCCCTTGATTTTTAATCCTACGATTGTGTTGTGACTGGCCATAAAATTCTGTTAATATAAATGCCTGTAAAAAATTGGCTGCAAAGATACGAAAACAGGCCGAAATAACGGTCTGTTTTCAGAAGATTAACACAAAAAGCACCGAAAAGCCGACATTTTGTAGCTAATTGTGCAGTGTAAGTTGCAATTTCACGGTGTAAACCCCTTCTTCGTCGGCAATGTCGAGCTGGTGGTTGTCGCCATAGATAAGCTGTAGCCTTTTCTTCACGTTTTGCAGTCCTACGCCGCCTTCCTGCTTTGGCGGCAGGTTTTCCTTAGCCACCTTGCTGTTTCGGCAGACGAAGAGCAGGTGTCGCCCTTCTATAGTGAGTCTGATGTCGATAAACGACTCCTGCCTGTAGCTCACGCCGTGCTTGAAAGCATTTTCCACAAAGGTGATGAAGAGCATGGGCGGAATGTCGGTCTCGGGCAGGTCGGCTGGTATGTCTACCGTGATGGCCACCTTGCTGCTGTAGCGTAGGCGCATCAGGCTGATGTAGCTCTGCAGGAAGGCAATGTCGCGGCTGAGGGGCACTTGTTGCTTCGACCCTTCATAGAGTGCGAAGCGCATGATTTTCGACAGTTCCACGATGGTGGCCTTTGCTTGCTCGGCATCGATGTCGACCAGGGCATGAATGTTGTTGAGCGTGTTCATCAGGAAGTGGGGGTTGATCTGGTAGCGCAGGTACTCCAGCTGCTGCTCCAGATTCTCCTTCTCCAGCCTCTCCAGCCGTCGCTGGTCGTCACGCTGCTTGAAATAGAGCTTCACCCCCACGTTCATGCCCAGCATCAGGATGAGCATGATGGTGGAAATGATGTCGTGCTGGCCGATGAACATGGGCGGGCGCCCGAAGTCGGGCTGGCCCTCCTGTGGCTTCATGTGCGCCTCATGGTCATGGCCGAAGTCGGCATGGAGGTCTTCGCCGGAAGCCATGGGGCCGAACGCGTCGTCGTGTGGCTGTGGCGGCTTTTGCCCTTCAAATGTCCGATGCGGACCTTGGGGGTGCCCGGCAGCGGGACGATCCATGCACTGCACCACGAAAAAGCAGCCCACCAGCACGGTGATGGCCGAGAAGTAGAGCAGGTGGCGCTGCCTGTAGACGAAGAGCGGTGCCAGGAGGTAGTTATGCAACAGGAAGGCTGCAAGAAACAGCCCCATCTGTCGCCATACGGCCCATAGCTCATGCAAGGGGAACTGGTCGGCATCGGCATGGTGGAACTGTATGCTGATGACGGGTACGAAGAACATGATGAGCCAGAACACCAGGTAGACCAGTGCTTCTTGCTTGCTTCTGCTTAACTGTTGCATGATTTTCCTCCCTTTTCTCCTTGCGATGCTACTTTATGATGGTCTTGACGGCTCTGCCATTGCCTTTCAGTATATAGATGCCGCCCTTCCTGGCAGTGGCTATACGACGCCCGCTCAGGTCGTAGGTGGCGGCGTCGGTGGCATCGTCGGTGGCAATGCCGTCGATGCCGGCATACGTTTCGGTATCGGCAGTGTCGAAGTTGCGGGTGCCTCCGCTGTAGCTGATGGTGCCGTCGGCCTTGACGGCCTTGCCCTGATAGCCGCTGATGGTGAGCGTGCCACCGGTCATGTAGAAGTTGCCCGAGTCTTCGTCTTCATGCTCTGTGGTGTTGCCGGTCGAGGTAAGGCCGTCGAGTTCCACCTGTATGCCGTCGTCGCAGCTACCGCTGATGTTCACAGTGCCGCTCTCCATGAGGAAATATTCCTTGCAGTGCATGGCATCCTTCACGGCCGAGGTGATGTTGAGCGTGAGGTTCTTCACCTCGATGTACTCCTTGCTGTAGATGGCATGCTTCGAGTTGCCCGTCACGTTGAGGGTGCCCTTGCCCTTCAGCTTGGTGTGGCCCTTGCAGTGATAGCAGCCGTTGTAGGTGTCGTTGGCTCCATCGGAAATGGTGCTCACGGTGCCTTTCTTTGCGCTCAGTTCTATTCGCTTGCCGTTCTGAATGTTGATGGCCGGGCCGCTGGGGTTGGTCAGCGTGAGGCCGTTCAGCTCGACCGTGGCCTTGTAGGCACCTTCCATGTAGAACTCGCCATCGGCCGATGAGCCCGAGAGCACGTAGATGATTTCGCCGTCTTCATTGTCGACGGTGGCATCTACACCGGCAAAGTCGGCAGCCTGCACCAGTTTCACATGCGACGAGGTGCCGCTGCTCACGGTGACGTAGCTGCTGATGTTTGAGGCTACGGTAACGGTGGCGGTAGTGCCGCTGTAGACGATTTCGACGGTGTTGGCCTCGATGGCCAGCATGTTGCTAACAAATGCCGAGGCGGCAAGCAGTGTGAGTAGAGTTTTCTTCATGTCGTTTCGTTTTTTTATTTTTCAAGGAATGATTGTTCTTTTTTTGTGTGGGTTGGCTGCTGTGCCTGCGCTAGCAGGCACAGCAGCTGTCAGTTTTCGTTTCTGTCTTTTTTCATTACCAGCGTCCGCCGCCGGGGCCTCCCTGCATGCCTCCGCCTCCCATTCCGGTCGTTCCATACTGGCTGGCCGTGAGCGTTACCTGCGATGAGCCTATGGAGAGCGTATAGCTGCTGCCGGCCGTCATGCCCTGTGCTGTGACCAGTATGCTGCCATTGCTGTAGCTGGCGGGCAGGGTGAACGTGGCCATGGTCTGCGAACCGCTGGCGAGTGTGGCGGTGGTGCCGGCCGAAATGCTGCCAGAGGTGGTTACGTAGCCCTGCGTGCTGTTGCTGCCCGACGGTGTGCTGTTGCCGCCGCCTATGGCAAAGAGGTTGCCGCCGGTGATGCAGACGGAGTAGCCGCCCTCTTCGTTGGCATCGATGCCGCACTCGGGTTGGCGGGTACCGTAGGCCACTGTGGTGCCACCCTGTATGTAGGTGTTTCCGTTCGAGTCGAGACCATCGTTGCCAGTGCTGTTGGCATATACGCTTCCACCTTTTATATATAGGTGGCTCTTCGAGTTGATGGCATCATCGTAGGCCTGCACCTGAACGCTTCCGTCGCTGATGGTGATTGTGCCCTTGCTCTCGATACCTTCCGAACCGTTGCCGCCCGTGGTGCGCACTTTCACCGTGCCGCCGCTGATGGCGAGGTCGCCGTCGGCCTTCAGCCCCTTGGCCTTCGAGTCGAGCTTGCCAGAGTAGCTGTAGGTGCTGCCCGTGGTGATGATGCCCAGTGTGCCGCCCTTCACATAGGTCTGCATATCGGTGCTGATGCCTTTGCCGCCCTTGCCGGTGTTCTTTACATATAGTTCTCCGCCTGTCAAGGTGAAGGTCGAGTCGGCTTTCAGCCCTGCCGAGCCCACTACGTCTTGCTCGTCGCTATCGTAGGTGGCACCGCCCGTGACCAGGAGCGTGGTGCGCCCGCCGCTGATGAGTGCATGCCCGTCGGTAGATAGAGCCTTGGCAGCCGTGCCGCTCACCTCTACATTGACTACGCCGCCATAGATGCTCAGTGCGTCGTTGCCCTTGATGCCGTTGCCAGCGGTGGCCTTCACATATAGATTGGTGTTAGGACGAATGACCACATAGTCGTCGCTGCGTATACCAGCTTTGCAGTAGCCGTAAACGTTCAGCCGTCCTGCACCGCTGAAGATGAGCTGGCCCTCGCTGAAGAGGCATGCCTTCATGTCTTCGCCGTCGGTGGCGTCGCTATAGGTGGTGCCGTCGGTAAGGTTGTTGTTGCTTCCGTCGGCCAGCACCACAAACACGCGCTTCTTGCTCTGTATGTTGATGGCGGCACCCGTGGGGTTGGTGATGCTCACGCCGCGCAGCACCAGTTTAAGCTTCTTGTCGCTGTATATCTTTAGCGAGCCGTCGGTGGTGGTGCCGCTCAGCTCGTAGGCCACGCCGCCAATGGTAGAGCTGACCACCACGTCGGCTCCGTCGCTGGTCACGGTCACGCCCTCGGGCACGTTGGTGGCGGTTGCGCTGCCGTTGGCAAAGACGATGGCCACGGTGGTGTCGAAGGTGGAGTTCTCCACATAGTCTTCATCGTCGGTGTCCACTTGCTCGCTTTCGCTGAGACTGTTCTCGTTGAGCGCGATGTCGAAGGTGGCCACGTCGCTGATGTCGCCCGACGAACCGCTGGCAGTGCCTGTGCTGTTGCTGCCTTGTTGTCCGTTCCAGCTTTGGTTGGTCCAGTCTTCTTGGTCGGCTGTGCAGCCTTGCCAGATGCTTGTTGCCGATGCCAGGAGCATCGCGAAAATCATTACCTTTTTCATAATCATTCCTTTCTTTTTCGGTTTAAATGTATGGCAAAGGTAATTCAAAAAGAAAAACGGGGCAAATTCGTTCAACGAATGCCCCGTTTTGTTCAGCGAAACTTTATTTCAGTCCTGCGCCTTTGAGCACTTTGTCGGCAGCCTCGTTCACCTTCTCATTGGCTTTCTCGGCAGCTTTGTTCACCTCGTCGGCGGCCTTCTGCTTAGCCTCGTCCACCTTCTGCTCGGCGGCATCCTTCACCTCGTTGGCCTTGTCTTCTACAGCCTGCTTGGTTTCGTCGACCTTGGCGGCGGCAGCATCTTCCACACTGCCCAGAACGTTCTGCAGACTGCTCACGATGCTATCGGCAGGCGTGTCGACGAGTGCCGACACGGCGGTGCTCACCACCTGGTTGTCGCCCACCAATGCCTTCACCTTGTCGGTATTCTCCTTGAGGAAGTTCTGCACCTTGGCCAGATATTCCTTTGCCAGCTCAGGGTTGTTCTGCAGCAGCTCGGCCACCTTGTCCTTGGCGGTCTGCAGCGCCTCCTGGAATTTGTTCACGTCGCCGGCCTCGAGCTGTGCGGCCAGCTCGGTAGTGGCGCTCTCCAGTTCGGCGTTCTCAGCCGACACCTCGGTTTGCGCCTCTGCGGCATCGCCCTGCTGGGTTGCCTTGTTTCCGCACGACACGAATGTCATGGCACATGCGGCCATTACGAGTACAAAAATCTTTTTCATAACCAATAATATGATTTGTTATTTAATAAAAAAATGTCTAATTCGGCGGCAAAATTAAGAAATAAAGTTGAAATGTACAAAAAAAATCGATTAACTTTTGGATAATCCCGAAATAATTGTTATTTTTGCCCATCTAAATCTGTACCAGCTATGCTAATAGACTCTATTAAAACTCGTGTGGTGGGGGTGGACATAGCCTACGCCGTTACTACCTATGCCATTGTCGATGTGCGTGGCAATATATTGGCTCGCGAGACCTTCCCCACTCAAGACTATCCCAATATCAACGACTTCGTGGCCCATCTCAGCGAGAGCATCCTGCTCCTTGCCGAGCAGACCTGTGGCTATGAGAAGGTACGCTCGGTTGGCATCGGCTCCCATAGTGGCAACTTCCTTACCGGCTGCATAGAATATTCGGCCAACATGCCCTGGAAGGGCGAAGTGCCGCTGGCTGCGATGCTGCGCGACCGCACGGGGCTGGCCGTGGCCCTGGCCAACAACAGCCATGTGCGGGCTTTGGGCGAGTACACCTATGGTGGTGCACACGGCATGCAGAACTTCATCGTCGTCACGCTGGGTCATGGTGTGGGCAGCTGCATGTTCTCAAATGGCCGTGTCTATCTGGGCAGCGGCGGATTCGCCGGCGAGATAGGCCATACCTGCATGACCCCCGACGGACGCGAGTGCACCTGCGGCCGCAAGGGCTGCTTAGAGGCATACTGCAGCACCAGGGGCATCGTGCAGACGGCACAGGAGCTCTTGGGCGAGACCGCCGAGCCGTCGCTCATGCGCTCGCTCGACCACCTCTCGCCCAGGACCATTGCTGCCTGCTGCGACCAGGGCGACCGCCTGGCCATCGAGACCTACAGGCGCACCGGACAGGTGCTGGGCATGAGCCTGGCCAACTATGCATCGGTCATCAACCCCGAGGCCATCTTCATCGCCGGGGGCATTTCGCTGGCCGGACGCTGGCTCTTCGAGCCGGTCGACAAGACCTTCGAGGAACATGTGTTCCACAATGTGCAGGGGCGCACCAAGATTCTCGCCTCGTCGCTCAGCAGGGAAGACTGCGACGTGCTCGGGGCAAGCGCCCTGGCATGGAAGGTGAAGGAGTATTCGTTGTTTAAATAGTTTTTTACAGGAATCATCATGGAAGAACAGATAAAAAACCGAGTGCTGGGCGTAGACATCAGCGTGAAGCGCACCACCTATGCCATTGTCGACGTGCGTGGCTATATCATTGCCAAGGGAAACTTCCCCACCAACGACTATCCTAACGTAAACGATTTTGTGTCGACACTCTGCGAGAAGGTCATCGAGCTCACCGAGGCCAATGGCGGCTACGACTCCATACGCTCAATGGGCATCAGCGCGCCCAGTGCCTCTTTTCTCACTGGAACCATCGAGAATGCGGCCAACCTGCCATGGAAAGGCAGCATCCCCATGGCGGCAATGCTGCGCGACCGTCTGGGTATTGCCGTGGCACTGGCCAACGATGCCCATGTCACTGCCCTGGGCGAGCAGGCCTACGGCAGCGCCCATGGCATGAAGAACTTTGTGGTCATCACGCTGGGGCATGGCATAGGCAGCTGCGTCTTCACCAATGGCCAGCCTCATCTGGGCAACGACGGCTTCGCCGGCGAGATAGGCCATACCTGCATAGAGTATAATGGCCGTGAGTGCGGCTGCGGGCGGCGTGGCTGCCTGGAAGCCTACTGCGCAGAGAAAGGCATCGTGGCCACGGCGCACGAGCTGCTTGCCGCGAGCGACGAACCGTCGCTGATGCGGTCGATCGATGCCATTACGCCGCGCTCCATCAGCGAGTGCTGCGAGAAGGGCGACGCCATGGCCATCGAGGTATATCGCCGCACGGGGGCTATCCTTGGCTCGTCGATGGCCAACTACGCCTCCATCCTCGACCCAGAGGCCATGATCTTCACCGGAGGAATTGCCAATGCCGGCCACTGGCTCTTCGACCCGATGGAGGAGACCTTCGAGCAATGCGTGTTCCGCAACCTGAAGGGAAAGGTGAAACTGCGCTGCTCGTCTATCGACGACCGCGAGCGCGACGTGCTCGGAGCCAGTGCTCTGGCATGGGGAATCAAGGAGTATTCCCTGTTTAAGTAATAAAAAAAGCCTCACCCCCGGCCCCTCTCCCATGGGAGAGGGGAGTATATAGACCATAGTGCTTGTAAATGCGCATGTCCTGCGCTCGTTGGTATATACTCCCCTCTCCTTGGGAGAGGGGGAGGGGGTGAGGCTCTCCCAAAACAATGAACGTAGACAGAATAAATAGAATTATCGGTGAGTGCCCCAACCTGAGCACGGCCCTTGGCATTGAGTTTATTTCCACGCCAGAATCCGATACGTGCATGGCCCGCATGCGGGTCGACGAGCGCAACCGCCAGCCTTTCGGCTTCCTCAGCGGCGGTGCCTCGCTCGCCCTGGCCGAGAATCTGGCCGGCGTGGGGTCGTCGGCACTCTGCGAGGGCTGCGCCTGCGTGGGCATCGAGGTTAGCGGCAGCCACGTGAAGGCA
Organism: uncultured Prevotellaceae bacterium; assembly: GCA_946406555.1. Classification (GTDB taxonomy): domain Bacteria; phylum Bacteroidota; class Bacteroidia; order Bacteroidales; family Bacteroidaceae; genus Prevotella. The sequence continues at coordinate 14,091 of CAMJLB010000050.1, forward strand.
GTGGCCGAGGGCGATACCGTTACGGCTCACGGACGGTTGCTACATGCCGGACGCACGCTCCACGTGTGGCAGGTAGACATAAGAAACTCGGCGGGAGAACTCATCTCCAGCGTCAGGGTCACCAATTATATCATAGGCAAAGGAGCAGAAGGAGGTAAGGGAGGTGAATAGTTTTGCACTCTATCGACTGCCGCACAGTACCGTCTGCACTCTGGTGGAGCAGGTGGGCGACGAGCCTGCGGCCTTGCTCTCATGCACGGAACTCAGCGAGAGCAGGGGATTTGTGATGGCTCCGTTCCAGGTCGACGGGCAGCAACCTATCGTGCTCATCAGGCCCGACCATGTCGGCATGCTGCAGCAAGGCGCTTGCCATTCATCGCCACTCGTGCTGCACCTCATGCAGGATGGTGTTGCTGTTCAACAGGACGCGCAAGTCGATTCATGCAGGCAGACAAACGACTTTGAACGCTACTCGCTGGATTTTGCCAACTTCCATGCCCAGCTGTGCCAAGGCACGTTTCGCAAGATCGTGCTCGCACGGCGGGCCGTAGAGCAGGTGAAACAGAAGGTGTCGCCTTTCGAGTTGTTCGACCGTGCCTGCCTGAGCTATCCGCGCCTTTTTATCGCCTTGGCCTATACGCCTCAGAGCGGCCTATGGCTTACCGCCACGCCCGAGATCCTGCTTGAAGGAAACGGCGACAAGTGGCGGACCATTGCCCTTGCCGGCACCATGCAGCTGCAGGGCGACGACCTGCAGGGCGAAGGCGAAGGTGCACGCTGGTCGGCCAAGAACATTCAGGAGCAGCGCTTCGTGGCCACCTACATCACCGAGTGTCTGGAGCAGTTGGCCACACACATCAGCGAAGAGGGTCCCCGCACCGTGCGTGCGGCCAACCTGGTACACCTGCGCAGCGACTTCACCTTCAGCATGCACCCGTCGCATGTAGGCCAGCTGTTGCAGCTGCTTCACCCCACGCCTGCCGTGTGCGGACTGCCTAAGCGCGAGGCGCTCGACTTCATCGTGCGCAACGAGTCGGCACCACGCCGATACTACAGTGGCTTCATGGGCCCGATGGGCATTGGCGATGCCGCCACCCATCTCTATGTGTCGCTGCGCTGCATGCAGCTGTGTGGCCATGAGTATCACCTCTATGCCGGGGGCGGACTGCTTCGCGACAGCCAGCTCGAGCAGGAGTGGCAGGAAACCGAGGCCAAACTGCAAACCATGCGCCAGTTGATTTCAGTTATATAGATGTATAGCAACAAAGAAAACGTAAATATTCTCACAGCCTTGCTCGTGAAGTATGGCGTGCGCGATGCGGTGGTATGTCCTGGCTCGCGCAATGCCCCCATCGTACACAATCTCAACGAGTGTCCCCTCATCTGTTGTCATCCCGTCACCGACGAGCGTTCGGCGGGCTTCTGTGCGCTGGGCATTGCCCAGGCCACCGACCTGCCGGTAGTGGTGTGCGTCACCAGCGGGTCGGCCCTCTTAGGCGTGGTGCCCGCCGTGGCCGAAGCCTGCTATCAGCACCAGTCGCTCATTGTGGTCTCGGCAGACAGGCCCGAGGCATGGATAGACCAGCTCGACGGGCAGACGCTACGTCAGCCCGGAGCCTGCGAGCCATGGGTGGCCAGGACGGTGTCGCTGCCCGAACCCACCGACGACGTGAGCCGGTGGCACTGCAACCGTTTGGTGTGCGAGGCTCTGCTCGAGACGCAGCTGCCGCATCGCCCCTGCGTACATATCAACGTGCCTATCACCGAGCCGCTGTTCCTGTTCGACCAGAAGGAGCTGCCCGACGAGCGAATGATCTGCCGCTACGAGCCTATTGCCGACTACGGTTGTCTGCCTGTCCCGCTCGTCGACGACCTCTATCAGGCCCGGCGGCCAATGATTGTCTTCGGACAGGCCATTCCCTCCCTCTTCGCCGACAAGGGTGTCGATCGCCTCTTCGGCCATGTCATCGTGCTGCATGAGCAACTTGCCCCCTTTCCCAACGTGAGCCATTTCGACGAGGTGCTCCTCGCTTCACGCTCAACGCTCCTCCCCGACTTCATTCTCTATGTGGGCGAAGCCATTGTGAGCAAGCGGCTGAAGCAGTTCCTGCGCCAGGCCACCGATGCCCGTGTGTGGCGTGTCAGCGCCACGGGCAGCGTGGAAGACGTGTTCATGAACCTTCGGGGCATCGTCAAGGGCGATGCCGAGATGGTGCTACAGGCCCTGGATGACAGGCTCAAGCGCCGGCAGCTCGACAGCACGGCCTACCGCCGCGAGTGGCTGCACCTGCTCACCGAGGCAAGGCAGCGGTCGCTCGCCTACCAGCCGCCTTATTCGCAGATGGCCGCCGTGCGCCTGTTCGAGCAAAGCCTGTCTTCCCTTCCGGGGCCATGGCAGGTGCACTACGCCAACAGCACGGCCATCCGTCTGGCCAACATCTACGCACAGCATCATGTGTGGTGCAACCGTGGCGTCAATGGCATTGAAGGGTCGCTCAGCACGGCCGTGGGCTTCTCGCTCCGGCGAGAAGAAAAAGTGTTCTGCGTGATAGGCGACCTGAGCTTCTTCTACGACCAGAACGCCTTGTGGAACCAAGGGCTACGAGGCAATCTTCGCATTCTCTTATTAAACAATGGCAAGGGGGGCATCTTCAACATGCTGCCGGGACTGGAGCAGAGCCCTGCCTGCGATGCCCTTGTGGCTGCCCGCCATCATGCCACGGCGCAAGGCGTTTGCGGGCAGCACGACGTCTACTATCAGCAGGCCACAAACATGACGGAGCTGCAGCAGGGCATCGACCTGTTGCTCACCAGCGACTTTGCCCGCCCCATGCTGCTCGAGGTGATGACCAGTGCCGAAGACGACGAGCGCGTGCTGCGCGAGTACTACCGGCTGTTTACCCGGTAATCTGCAAAGCCTCTACTTCTGCGAGGCTGAGACCGGTCAGCTCGGCAACGTCGGCCGCGGCAATGCCTTTCTCCCTCATATTGCGGGCTATGGCTATCGCGCTTTGCCGCAGGCCCTGCTGCAGGCCTTCGGCACGTCCCTCTTCTCGTCCTTTTTTGTATCCACCTTCTATAAGCACCCGCTCGTCGACCACGGCATACCAAAATTGTTCGTATGCATACAGTTGTGCCTCGGTGTAGGCCGATTTCTCCAGAATCTGCAGAGCCTGGCGAGTGTCGGGGTTCTCCATCAGCTCGGTGGGCACTTCGGCCGTGCGCTCATTGATCTCAGTGAGAAAGCGCAGCCACAACACCGCCATCTTGCGCTCGGCAACAGACTGTGGCTTAAATTTCTGCAACTCCACAAACACGAAGCGCAGGCCTTCCAGACGCCGTTGCGTGTCAGCCACGTCGACCAGCGCATAGTCGTGATAGAATTTTTCCGTCTCGGTGTCGAAACCGGCGTCGTTGATGAAGTTGAGCGAATACACAGGTTTCAGCAGTGTGTAGTCTTCGCCCTTCTTCAGTTGTTTCACCACCGCCTTGGCGGCATTCAGAATCACGCGGTTCTTGAACTCGTTGTTCCAGTTCAGCTGCATCTCCACGATAAACTCGCGTCCGCCCGTCTCGCGGCAGTGCACATCGACGATGCTGTTCTTCTTTAGCGGGTTCTCAGGCACCATCTCCGTAGGTATAAACTCCAGGTGTTCTATCTGCTTGCCTTCGTCGAGGGGCAGCAGCGCATTGAGCAGACTGATGGCAAGTCGCTCGTGCTCGCCGAATATCTTCTTGAAGGTCAAATCGGCCTTCGGATCCAAATATTTTCCTTTCATTACCTTATTCTATTTCATGCAACAAAGCTAATCATAATGTTCAATTCTCAATTATGAATTCTATTTTATTATTTCCTGTCCCCGTTTTTGTCTATGAAGAAATGTGAATGATTATACCAGAAATGAAGATTCGTATTTCTGAATAAAATCATTCACATTGTTCATATTTCTTTCCTAAAAAACACATTTGTTTCATTCATTACCGCTGCATGAGATGAGCGTAGCGCATGCCCACTGCCACCTGTTGTGCCGTGGCCTCGTCTTTCAGCTGTGCCAGCAGGGCGTAGGCGAAGGGGAAGGCGGCGGCGGGTCCCTCGCCGGTGGTCACGTTGCCGTCGACGGTGCAGAGGTCGCCCGTATAGGTGGCCCCTTCGAGCGTCTGCTCGAAGCCCGGGTAGCAGGTGGCACGCTTGCCGCGCAGCAGGCCCAGGCCGCCTAATACCAGCGGGGCGGCGCAGATGGCGGCCACGCGCTTGCCCGAAGCGTGCTGCCGCTGCAGGGCCTGGCGCACGCCGTCATGGTTGTTGAGGTTGCTCGCACCGGGCATGCCGCCGGGCAGCATCAGCAGGTCGGCATCGCTGAAGTCGCAGTCGGCAAACAGCGCGTCGGCCTCGATGCGCACACGATGCGCCGTCTCTACCATACGTGAACCCTCTACGCAGCTCACCGTAACCACTTCCACACCACCGCGACGAAGCACGTCGACGGGAATCAACGCTTCGACATCCTCGAAGCCGTTGGCTAAAAAAACATATACTTTTGCCATCTATTCAAAATTTAATTTGTAATTTTGCAACTGCAAATTTACGAAAAGAATATTGAATTACCAAGAAAACGAGAGATTATGTCATTCAAACCCCTCAGATTTGCTCTTTTCGGCAATGTATACCAGCGCCACAAGCGGGATGTGGTGAAGCAGCTGCTTGCCTCGCTTCACGACCACGGTGCGCAGATTCTCATCGACGATGAATACTACAGCTTCCTGAAAGACTCGGCACTGATAGAGGGCGGCGAGGCCGATACCTTCGTCGGCAGCGACTTCGAGGCCGACTTTGCCGTGTCGATGGGCGGCGACGGCACGCTCCTGAAGACGGCCAGCCGCGTAGGCGCGAAGCAGACGCCCATCGTGGGCATCAACATGGGGCGGCTGGGATTCCTGGCCGATGTGGGTGCCGACGACGTAAGCACCGCCATCGCCGCGCTCTATCGCGACGACTTCTCGGTGGAAGACCGGGCGCTCATCAAGGTGGAGACCAACGGCGAGCCCATCGAGGGCTGTCCCTGTGCACTGAACGACGTGGCCATACTGAAGCGCGACTCGGCGTCGATGATCTCGATACGCACCAATATCAACGGCGAATACCTGACCACCTACCAGGCCGATGGTCTCATCGTCTCTACGCCCACGGGGTCTACGGCCTACTCGCTGTCGAACGGAGGCCCCATCATCGTGCCGCGCACCGGCGTGATGCTCATCACGGCCGTGGCTCCGCACTCGCTCAACGTGCGCCCCATCGTGCTGCCCGACACGGCGCAGATAGAGCTCACCGTGAGCAGCCGCAGCCACACCTTCCTCGTGGCCATCGACGGGCGCAGCGGCAAGATGCCCGAGGGCACCACCCTCAGGCTGATGCGCGCCCCCTATGTGGCGAGGGTGGTGAAGCGGAGCGGTGCCAGATATTTCGCCACGCTGAGGGAGAAGATGATGTGGGGAGCCGATGTGAGGTGAGCCTTTTTTCTGCTATGGACTATAAACGCTGGCTTCATCTGCCCGAGAGCAAGTATTCGGCCAAGGCGATTGGCTGCTGGCTCTGGCATGCCTGGCGGGGCAACCGCGTGCAGGCAGGCCTGAACGCGCTGACCGGCCTGCTGGGCGTGGGGGCCAGCCTGGCCACGGTCTGGGCCATGCAGCGAGCCATCGACACGGCCTCGGGCGTGGTCGAGGGGTCGGTGTCGTGGGCTGTGGCCACGATGGCAGCCATCATCCTGTTTGAGTTCGCACTGGGCATCGCACGTGTGTGGATAAGAAATATATTAGGTGTGAGGGCGCAGAACCGCATGCAGCAACAGATGCTGGCCCGCCTGCTGCGCGCAGAGTGGCGGGGGCGCGAGGCCATGCACTCGGGCGACGTGATCAACCGCCTGGAGCAGGACGTGAAGCAGGTGGTGACCTTCCTCACCGAGACGCTGCCGTCGGTGCTGGCCACGCTGGCCATGTTTGTGGGAGCCTTCTGCTACCTGCTGCAGATGGACACCTGGCTGGCCATCGTCACCGTGGGCATACTGCCGGTGTTTATCCTCGCCAGCCGCTTCTATATAGCCCAGATGCGGCAACTGTCGAAGAAAGTGCGCCAGAGCGACAGTCTGGTGCAGAGCATTCTCACCGAGACCGTGCAGCACCGCATGCTGGTGAAGACCATGGAGGCCGGCGGCCAGATGCTCGGGCGGCTTGAGCATACACAGCACGAGCTGCGGCAGCGCGTGAAGCGGCGCACGGCCTTCAGCGTGGCATCGAACCTGGTGCTCAACACGGGCTTTTCGGCCGGATACCTCATCGCCTTCCTCTGGGGACTGCTGCGCCTGCAGGCCGGTACCATCACCTTCGGTGCCATGACGGCCTTCCTGCAGCTGGTCTACCGCATACAGGGACCGGCGCGCGACCTCACCCGGCTGGCACCGGCCTTCGTGAGCGTGTTTACAGCTGCCGAGCGGCTCATGGAACTGGAGGAGGTGCCAGAGGAGATGCAGGGCGACCCTGTCTTGCTGCCAGGGCCTTGCGGCATTCGTTTCGCCGATGTCACCTACAACTATGGCGCACCAGGCCAGCTGCCCACCGTGAATCATGCCAACTACGACTTCCGTCCCGGATCCTGTACGGCCATACTGGGCGAGACCGGATCGGGTAAGACCACCCTCATACGCCTGCTGCTGGCGCTGGTGAGGCCGCAGGAAGGAGAAGTCGAGATTTACAGCAGCCACGAGAGGCTACCCCTCACTCCGCTTCATCGGTGCAATTTTGTTTATGTGCCCCAGGGCAACACGCTGCTCAGCGGCACGCTGCGCGAGAACATGCTGCTGGGATGCCCCGATGCCACCGACGAGCAGCTGCTGGCAGCCCTCCATACGGCCTGCGCCGACTTCGTCGACGAGCTGCCCGACGGCCTCGACACCGTGTTTGCCGAACAGGGCGGAGGCCTCTCCGAGGGGCAGGCACAGCGCATAGCCATTGCCAGGGCACTGCTCAGGCCCGGCAGCATCATGCTCCTCGACGAAGCCACCAGCGCCCTCGACCCCGACACCGAGCGGCAGCTGCTCGAAAAGATACTGAGCAACCACGGCAAGACGGTGATTTTTGTTACCCACCGTCCGGCCGTGGTCGACTATTGCGATGCTGTTATCCGCACCAGTTAGCCGTCGCTATGCGCTCCCATGGTGGCCCCCCGTAAAAAAGATACTCTCAAGGCGAGGCTCGGCCTACCTCGTGTCAAGATTTTTCATAAAAATATTTCTCCACTAGCACTACCGTTCTGGAACGGAAAAAAGACTGTGCAACCACAAAGGGCTGTCGGGATAGCAGATAAAATGCCGTTTTTTATGCCGCAGAATCTTCGTTGCACTCGCACTAAGTATCAGCGGTGCCGCAATTCATATAAGATTGCATCACAATTCAGAATAGATTGCATCGCAATTCAGTATAGATTGCATCGCAATTCAGTGTAGATTGCGACCCAATGCAGTATGAATTGCAGCATGCGTGTTACGGAACAAAGCTCCTTTTTTTGCTTATAGAAACGTAAGTTATTGATAATGAATGGTTTGGTGAACTCATCTGAGATTTAAAAATTTGAGAGCATTTGCCCGGTTGCTGGCCTCGAACCGATTCTCGGGGGTAGTTAATCGCCTTGTATGTCAAGATTTTTCATCTATTTATAAAAATTAGTGGAACAATTACAATCAATTACGGCCATTCGTTTCCTAAAATCATTTGAACGTTTTTTTTTGAAAGAAATCAGCAACAATGAGGATAAATCTGTTCCAAGAATAAGAAGAAATTATCCTCCTGTGCGGTTGCCGCTTCCTTGACTGTAGGGGCAGGCCCCGTGCCAGCCCGCACGCCGGAACGGCGTTCTT
>CAMJLB010000051.1 GCA_946406555.1 uncultured Prevotellaceae bacterium
CGACAATGCCGGGGAATAATCCCACGACATACGCCGTCACCGGCGTGCGGGCTGGCACAGGGCCTGCCCCTACATTCGCACCTGCCCCTACATTCGCACCTGTCCCTACATCATTATAGGCCATTGATGTAACAAAAGGTGGTTGCGTATATACGATGATGCGACTAAACATTCATTTTTAGGAAAACTACACGAAATGATAAGACTATTTGACGAAATGATAATATAAAAACCGCCATTCCATCGTATCTTTGCTGCATCTTTTCATTCATGAAATAGAACAACTGCACAATGGCAAAGACCAATTACCAGAAAGCGGCTACCGATTACGCTCGGGAGTATTTAGAACAATTGCTCAAGATGGAAGACATCTTGGGCAAGAATACTGCAAACACAAAAGCTGACAATAAGCCAAGACATAAACAAGCAAATAGCAAAGACTGACCAAGTAAAAAGTGACCATAAATCAGTGAAACAGAATATTAACTAAAAAACCTACAAACATGAAAAGATTTTTCCTGCTTAGTTTATTCCTGTGCTTGACATTAGGAACATGGGCCAACTTCACCCCCGATGTACCCGACGGCAGTCCCCAAGGAAGCACCGTCATTTTCTTCGACCTGAAGCTGAATGGACAAGTCATTGCCCCCAACGAGTTTAGTAATAATTATCAGGTGGCTGCCTTCATTGACGGCAAGTGCCGCGCCGTTGCTGATGTCCAGACAACACCCGCTGGAAGCTATCTGCAGTTGGAAGTGCCTGGTAACTACTCGATCAGCGAGGAAGACAACAACAAAGAAATCACTTTCAAAGTGTTCATGATCGGTACCCAGTGCACCTACGAGCTGACCAGCGACCCACGCGTTGTCTTCGGTTCTCAGGCCACATACGGCAAGCCATCCACCGACCACGTGCAGCTGACAGGCAACTATCCTTCCTATATCCAGCTTCGCGACATCACAATGAACATCAACGAGAGTGTCACCCTGAAAGACTACATCGCCATAAGGCCCTCTGATGCCACATTGCCTCTTGAGGCCAGATGGCAGGTATCCGACCAGCGCATGGCCTCTATTGCCGACGGCAAACTGACGGCAAGGACAGCAGGAACGACAACCTATACGCTGACTATTCCAAACGGCACTGATGCAACAGGTACAGCCATGAGCACTAAATACATGGCTAACCTCACCATCAAGAGTCCTGCTACCGCCATCAACGTGACACAGACCACCTATGAAGTCAACATGGGTCAGGACCGCGAGCTGAATGCCTTTCTCGCAACGGCCTATACGCTGGTGCCTGTCGGCAGTACAGACGTGGTGAGCTGGGTGATTGGTGATGAGAGCATTATCGGATTCAACGAATCCAATGCACAGTTCACGCTGAAACAGCCTGGACAGACCACCATGACACCTGTCATCTACAAATCCGACGGCACCATCGGCCTATCCGGCAGAGCTATCACCATCACCGTGAAGCAGTTGGTGGAACGTATCTCCGCCAGCACGACCTCAATAACATGCAACGTGGGCGATAACGATATAGTTGAACGCCTGGAGCCACTTATCACCTTCTATCCCAGCAATGCCACCAATAAGACGATGACATGGAACATTGCCCAGGACGGTGTGCTCGGTATGAACAATGGTACCATCACAGCCATGACAGTAGGACAGACACAGCTGATTGGTGCCACTACCGACGGCTCTAACCTGACCATCGCATTTACCGTCATCGTGGAAGACAACCTCACACTCACTTCGTTTATCGTTACCGTCACCCCTGAAGACAAAGGCATCGGCGGTACTGTGAAACTGACTCCCGTTCCTGCCACCGCTGTCTACGACATGTCCGACTTCCAGCTGACAGCCACGGCAACGGCTGGCACAGCCACCAATTATGGAGACTGGACACCCATGACCTTCGTTCAGGACGGACAGGACCCGCTGTCATACCTCTACAGCGCCCAGTTGCCTGGACAGTTCACCGTCCAGGTGATGAAGGGAGAGGTTGTCTTTGCCCAGTCTAACAGCATCGAGGTACCCTTCGTTGCCATGTTTGAAACAGGCTGGCAGTGGAAGAGCAACAACTACATCGACGTCACAGGCATTAACGGCCTGACCGAGTTCTTCGGAAGCGGCCTGACAGAGGCTCGAACGAAGAACGCCCTGCTCTTCAACGACCCGTCATGGGGCTATGTAGGCAGCATGCTCAGCAACGGCATCAATAAGACGCAGATGTACAAGGTCAACATGACTACCGCCTCTAAGACCTATATCACCGGTGGCTCTATGCCAGGCGCACTCACCGTCACTCTCGAACCTGGCTGGAACTGGGTAGGAAGCCCCTACTTCTACAACCGCAAGCTGGCCACGGCCATCGACGCAGCCAGCCTGCCGGCAGGACTGGTGATACAGGGCAAGAGCGGTTCTGCCGAAGTAGCCAACGGACAATGGAACGGCAGTCTGACGACCATCAACAGCGGCGAGGGCTACCTCGTCTTCAACCCCAACACCACACAGTCACGTATGACATGGGCCACAGAGATAGGCAGTATGTCACAGGGCAACGACGCCGCCGGCTCACGCGCACAGCGTGTCAGCATCTGGAACTGCGATGCATCCCGTTTCGCCAACAACATGACGATGGTTGCCACGCTGAGCAACATCGAACAGCCAGAGCAGTACACACTGGGTGCCTTCGTCGATGGCGAGTGCCGCGGTGAGGGTGAATATATCGACGGTCGTATGTATATCACCGCCCATGTCAACGACGGCGAGCAGGTATCGTTCGTTCTCTATAATGAGTGGACAGGCGATTATCTCAATGTCGAGCAGACCTTCACGGCCAGGACACGCATCGGTTCCGTGACTGCTCCCATAGCCCTGACTACCGGCACCACCACAGGTATTTCAACGGCTACAACCGCCACCGCTGCCCAGGAGGTCTACGACCTGCAGGGTCGCAAGGTCACCGGCAGCCAGCGTAATACTATACATATTGTACGCATGCGCGATGGTTCCGTCCGTAAGATAACAAAATAGAAACCCTGTGCACGGCGGTTCCCCTGCCGTGACCAAAACCAATAACCTATGAAGAAGATATTGGTTTTTCTATCGTTCCTGAGCCTGTCACTGGGAGCCGCTGCCCAGGACATCCCATGGCAATGGAACCCCGATAACAGCGGTGCGCAGGACCGAACGGTAGTAATCGCCGATCTGGTTGTTAATGGCCTGGCCGTTGATATCGACGGTTTAGACAGCCATTATCTCATTGGCGCATTCGTCGACGGCGAGTGCCGGGGCCTGTCAGAGACCGTGACCAACAGCGGTAAGCGGTGGCTGCAGATAGAGGTCTTCGGCAACTACGGACACACTGACGACAGCGGCAAGCCCATCAGTTTCCGTCTCTACGACAAGGACAGTCAAAGTGAATATGCGCTGAGCAGCAGCCGTCTGGTGGTTTGGAATCAGACCACCTACGGCATGCCCTCGGCCGACCATGTGGTGCTGTCAGCGTGGACGATGCCGACAGATGCCGTCGTGACCTATCCCGCCACCATCACCCTGTCGAAGCTCCACGATGTGCAGGTGACGTTCACTCACACCAATTCCAGCGAGGCTGCTCTCGACCCCGCATTGTTGGCAGTCACCATAGCCGACGGTCCTCACGGATGGACGGCAGCCACAGCCACAGGCAACGGTCTGCAGTGGACCATGCGCGGCTTGGCTGTCGGCGAGTACGACTACTACGTCACCTATGACGGCAAGCGCATGCTCACCGATGACGGGAAGCAGACGGGCAAGCTCATCATCCCTGCCGAGATAAGCCTCGCTAACGGATGGGACTGGATATCACTCTATGTGCCGACACCATTCTCGCTCATCGACCCGCCTTCGGGCTTCTATATGAGCACACTGAACATCGACAGTCAGAACCAGGTTATTGAAATACGCTCGCAGGAAGCTGCCGTATACAATGACCCTCAACAGGGACTCTTCGGAGACATCACCGAGCTGACAGCTGCCGACGGCTTCTACAAGATCAAGAGCAACTATGACGAGCAGCACAGCGCAAATGCCATATTCAATTTAGGTACTTCTGTCGACGGCCAAGCCACAGCTGCCATGATGCCGATGGTCGAACCCGGCTACACCTGGATAGGCTATCCCCACGAGCAGAACCACTCGCTGCCAGTGCTACACGAGTTGCTGGCCACCACGGCCACCGAGGGCGACCTCATCATAGGCCACGATGCCTTCCTTGAGTTCAACGGCATACAGTGGGTGGGCAGCCTGCAGACCTTCGAGGCCGGCAAGGGCTACATCTACTACACCGAGAACCCCACACCCTTCCGTCTGAACTGGGGCGACTACTACCTGCCGCAGGAGCCACAGCTGCTCACGCCCCAGCCATCGGCCTCGCTGCCCTGGCACTACGACTGTCGTCGCTTTGCCACCACCATGCCCGTGGTGGCAAAGCTCGACCCTTCTGTGAGCGTGCAGGCCGACCCCTCACGCTATACCGTGGCCGCCTTCGTAGGCGAAGAATGCCGCGGCTACGGCCATGCCGCCGACGGCCAGCACCTGTTCATCAGCCTCTCGGGCATGCCGGGCGAGGTGATGAGCTTCAGGCTCTACGACCGCCTGACGGGGAGCACCACACTCCTGAAGGAACAACTGGGCTACGCCACGGCCTGTGCCGGCAGTCTGAACGCTCCCCTGCTGCTCCACACCACTAACCTGGGCATAGAAGAGACCGAAGGGCCACACCGCAGCACAAACCCCTCGGCCAACGCTCAGTACTTCGACTTGCGGGGACGCCCAGTGGCCGCCGCACGTGGCCACGGCATCTATATCAAAACCACGGGCAACAGAACCATTAAGATCATCAGATGACAACGACTATGGTAACCAACAGTTCACCCAGCAGCAGGATGATGGCGATGGCCTTAGCATGGATTGTTTGTCATTGCACCTTCGTCACAGCATCGGCACAGGACATCGCCTCGATAGCCAAGAGCGACCCGCTCATCATGACCGGCAGCATAGGCACGGCCAACACCTACCACTACACATCGGTAGGCGATGGCTATGCCTCGCCACTGAGCAACACGATCTATGCCAACCTGAACATCAGCCTCTACGGCATCAGCATGCCCTTCTCCTTCTACTACAGCAACGACAACACCAGCTTCAGCTATCCCAACATATCCTTCAACCTCACACCTACCTACAAGAACTGGACCGGCCACATCGGGCAGTCGTCGATGGCGTTTTCGCCCTACGTGCTCAACATGTCATGGAGCGGTGTGGGGCTTGAGTACAACAGCGACCGTCTGCGCGTGGGAGCCTTCTACGGCAAGCTGCGCAGTGCCATCAACGACGACCCCACCGACCCCTCTGCCCGCAAGCCGCAGTACCGCCGCATGGGCTGGGGCTTCAAGGTGGGCTACGGGTCAAATAGCAACTACATAGACCTCTACCTGCTGCGGGCCTACGACAGGCAGAGTTCCATCAGCGAGGAGTGGCGCAGTGTCGTCGCCCCGCAGGAGAACATCGTCGTAGGGCTGAAGGGCATGGTGACGCCCCTCAAGTGGGCGTCGTTCACAGCCAACGTGGCCACCTCGCTCTTCAGCACCGATACCAGGGCCGAGAAGATACAAGACGATGCGGCAGCACGATGGGACCAGGTGTTCGACGTGCGCTACTCGTCGATGGCGCGCTTTGCCGGCGATGCCTCGCTCAGCCTCCGCCTACCATTGGGCATCAACGCCAACGTCTGCTACCGCATGATACAGCCCGACTACACCTCGCTGGGCACTTACTATATGTCGAACAACTACCACAGCCTGGGCATCACCGCATCGACGATACTGCTGAACAAGGTGTCGCTGTCGGGAACATTCTCCGGGCAGCAGGACAATCTCACCAACAAGCAACTGTACACCACATCAGGCTACGTCTATAACGTCATGGCCAGCACACGGCTTGGCAACCACTTCAACATCAGTGCCACCTACAACGGCTACACACAGAAACAAAGCGACGGCACCATGGCAGTGAACGACAGCAACCGGGTAGACCGGCAGCTGAACAGCTTCAGCCTGACGCCCACCTATATGCTCGATACCGAAGCACTGGGCCACAGCCTGTCAATGACGCTCAACGCCACATCGAACAAAGACAACAACAGCTATACCGAGTCGGTAAACCACAGCAACGTGACCACCTGGGCACTGGGCATAAACTACGGACTGAACGTGAAGCCCTGGCAGACCGACCTCGCACTGACTTTCTCGCACCAGCAAACCAAGGGCTACCGCAGCAAGTATCGCAGCGAGGTGGGCACGCTGTCGGCCAGCCGCTCTTTCTTCGAGGAGAAGAACCTTCATCTCAACGCCTCGCTCTCCATCTGCTACAACGAGGTGGAACGCCAGTCGAAGAGCCTCTCCATGGGCGGCGACTTCTCCCTGGGCTACACGCTGAAGAAGGTCCACACCTTCTCGGCATCGGCCAGCTTCAACAAATACGGCGACGTGAACATCTCGAAGACCCGCTCCAACCTCGACTGCACCGACATCACCTGCTCGCTGAACTATGCCTACACCTTCAGCCTGCTGGAAATAAAAAGAAAGGGGAGCCCCACCCCCGACCCCTCCCTGTGATGGAGGGGGGTAGTCAGACTACGAAGTGGAAAGAAAAGGATAATAATAAATAGAACTATATATGAACAGAATGAGTAATTGGCTGAAATATATACACTCCTTGCAAACAGGCATGGGGTGGGTCTTCCTCCTTTTATTCTATATACTCCCCTCCATTCAGGGAGGGGTCGGGGGTGGGTCTGCTCTCTTTGCGCAGGAAGTCATCGTTACAGTGACCCCCGTGCAGCAGGTGCTGCCACCGCAGGTGTTGCTCTACATCAACGACCCGGGCAAGTACTTCAACGTAGTGCTGACCAACACCTCGCAACAGCAGCAGGATGTCTACCTGACCCTACAGATAGAGCAGGTGCTGCCTGCATCGGGCCTGCACATCAGCACCCCCACGAAGCGGCAGCCGTCGAAGCCCTTCAGCATACCGGCCAATGGTACGCGACAGCTGACGATGACAGAGATAAAGACACTGTTCAACCATGTACCTTCCAGTGAGATCAGCGCCACGCCGGGACTCTTCGACAGCTATCTCGACGGCTCCTTCGGACTGCTGCCCGAGGGCCAGTACGAAGCCCGTCTGACGGCCTACCGCTGGGCATCGCCCCAGTTGGCAGCCCCTGTGGTGGTGAGCAGCACTACCACAGGTGCTGCACGCTTCACCGTTTGCTACAAGGCGCAGGCTCCTACGTTCCTCAGCCCCATTTCGCATAGTCTCTCGCTCGAGGGAAGTGAGGTGTGCGAGCTCGATGCCCTTACGCCCATGTTCGTCTGGACGCAGCCAGTCATTGCCTGCAACCCCGGTGCCATGGGCTTCAAATACAGTTTCAAGGTTGTCGAGGTGCTCACCAACCAGCATCCCGACGATGCCATGGACTACAACCCCGTGGTCTACCGTGCAGACAACCTCATGGCTCCACAGTGCATCATCCCCCCGCACGTAATCACCTCGCAGTTCCGCACCGACCGCACCTACGCTGCCCAGGTCACTGCCTCCAGCACCAGCACCAACGTGCTGGACTACACGATGCTCGAGAACGAGGGGAAGTCGCCCTACCGGCTCTTCAAGGTGGTTACTGCCGATATGGCCTCGAAGGAGAACTCAGAGAGCTCGGAGAGCTCAGAGAACTCGGAGTCCTCAGAGAGCTCTGAGACCTCGAAAGGAGAAACAGACCTCTATTTCAGCTGGGGCGACGACGAACTGAGCGGCCTCATCTCGCCCGACTCGCTCTACAGCTTCTCGCTGCCCACCCTGCTGAAGCCGCAGTTCCCCGAGAATGGCGGTGCCCGCAAGATGTTCATGGGCAACAGCTTGAAGGTGGAGTGGATAGAATGTCTGCACCGAGGCGGTGAAGGCAAGGATCCCGAGTCGATAGAGTTTGCCTACGACGTGCAGATATTCAGCGGCGAGAAGGTATGCAACCTGAAAGCAGCCCTCGAAACCGAACCTATCTATAACAAGCGCACCACCGAGCTGGAGGACAGCATACCCTGGGAGAGCATCAAGGACGCCGTGGAGAGCGGCACCTACCTCGTGCTGCGCGTCAACCCCGTGGTCACCAAGGGGTCGTCGGTGGCCTTCATCGGCGACAGTACTCATATCAAGGACTTCGCCCTCATCGAGCTGCTGTCGAAGAAGTACTTCCAGTGCTCGAACATGGTCGACATCACCAATACCACGCCCACCCAGAAGAAGGCTTCCGACCTGAAGGGCAAGACCATCGCCATCGGCAAATACCAGCTGACCATCGACGACATCAAGGCCGGCAGCAAGGCAGACACATGGCAGGGCAAAGGCCATGTGCTCTGGGAACCGCTGGGCATGAAGGTGCACGTCTGCGTGAAGTTCGACGACTTGAAGATCAATACCGACAACATTGTCTATGAGGGTACGGCCGCCAGTTACAGTCAGGACCCCATGAGTAGCAACGAGGTGGTCGAGACGCTGTTCTCCGAATGGGGTATCGACAACTGGATTGCCGATGCCACCATCCCCTACGCCAGCGAACTGAGCAGCGGTGTGAAGAACGCGGCAAAGGACATTGCCAAGCAGGTAGACCTGAGCACGTACTACGGCTACGTGAAGAAGGGTCAGGCCGTCTACGACGCTTTCCTCACCGGCGAGGTAAAAGACCTCTACATGCCCCTGTCGCTGCCCAAGTCGGTCAACAAGAGTCCTGTTGACATTCAGATCAGCACGATGAAGTTTGCCGCTACCCATGCCACGATGGATATCATTGGTGAGTTCACCCTGCCCAACAGCAAATACACCAAGAACGACATCCTGGTCTTCGGTGCGCCGCGTCTGTGCATCTCGCCCAACCGCGTCATTCCCGAGTCGGGCACCATCGCCCTGCTGTCCGACTTCACCATCGTAGACCCGAAGTCGAGCTACGAGATGACCTTCAAGGCTCCGCAGAACCTGCTGGAGCCAGAGGACGGCTGCTATATAGCCTGGCACAACAGCGAGTTTGAAATATTGGGCATCGATGTCGACATGCTCATTCCCGGACTGGTGAAGGAAGTCAACGGTGTGGCCACCAAGGAGAAGCCTAAGTTGAATGCCCGCGCCAGCATCTCCAAATGGGATGACTGGATGATTGACGAGGTCACCATAGACCCCTTCCAGGCTGAGAAGTTGCCCGGCTGGACGTTCACCGCGTCCGACATCGTCTACGACCACAGTGTCTTCCGCAACTCCGACAAGATGGGAGCCTTCCCCAAGGGCTTCAACAAAGAGAAGGCCGGCATCACGGGTGTTTACGTAGACAAGGACAATAACACCTGGAAGATAGAGGGCGACAATGACTGGCAGGGACTCTTCATCAAGGAGATCAGCATCAAGTTCCCCAAGTCATTAGAAGTGGGCACCGATGGCGACAAGCGTCTGAAGATAGCAGCCCAGAACATGTTTGTCGATAAGTCGGGTGCTACACTCGACGTGGCGGCAGCCAACATCCTCTCCGTCAAGACAGGTAAGCTGGGCGGATGGGCCTTCTCGCTCGACAAGGTCTATGCCTCGTTCCTGCAAGACGATTTCAACCGCTGCGGGTTCTCGGGTGCCATCGAGGTGCCCCTGCTCGACGGCACCATAGGCTATGAGTGCAAGATGATGAAGCTCAGCACGAAGCCCGAAGATGCCAGCAAGTTTGCCTACGTCTTCAAGACCCAGCAGGTGGAGGGCCTCTCGCTCGACTTCTTCCTGGGCAAGGCCACGTTCGAAAAGGACCAGACCTACTTCCTCCTGGAGTCATTGCCCGACAAGGACGGCAAACTCGACACGAAGGTTGAGCTGATGCTGGGTGGCGATATCACCATCGGCGGCACTGAATACCTGAACAATAAGATCAAGGACTCCAGCCTCCCGCTGAAGTTCGAGATTCCCGGTGTGCACTTCTGTGGCATGCGTCTGGCCAACTGTGCGTCCACATGGACCTCGAAGTATGAGAAAGACCTGCAGAAGGGCGCCAAGAACGCCACCCTGGAGGGCCTCACGATCTATAGCGGTAAGGAATTCAACCTGGCCAGCGGCAAGGTGTATTTCGCCACCGGCAAGTGGTCGGTAGCCTCTATGGAGAAGACGCTGGGCCCGTTCAAGTTCTCGCTCGACAAGTATGATTTCGACTACAGCAACAATCAGTTGTCGGCTACTCTCAATGGTAGCATCACCTTTATCGACGGACTGGAGCTCAGTGCCAGCGCCGGTATTAAGATCAATGCAGACCTGAAGCTGCCCAGCGACTTGACGAAGCTGAATGACATCAGCCTCAAATACGCTAGCACCGACTTCCTGGAGTGCGGCATCGATGCCAAGTTTGCATGCATGGAACTCTCGGGCAAACTCCTGGTGGAGAAGGGAGACAAGTCCAAGGAGGGCTACACCGGCAATATCAAGTTCAAGATGCCTGGCGACCTGTTCACGGTCGAAGCCAACGGCGGCTACTACAAGGACAAGAGTGGAAGCTCGACCTATACCTATGGATTCTTCTATGCCAAGATGGCCAGCAACATAGGTGTGAGGTGCGACCCCGTGGTCATCAATAGCATCAACGCAGGCTTCTACTACAACTGTGCCCGCAAGAGCGACACGGAGTGTACGCCAAAGAAGGGCGTGATTGGTGTGATAGCCGGTCTGAGCATGTCGACCACAGCAGGCGAGTCGATGCTCAAAGCCAACATGGACATGACCGTGGTCTATGATTCGCAGCACAAGCGACTCTCCACCTTCATCTTCAATGGCGACGTCACTGCCGTCAGCGGACTGGTGACAGCCAAGGCCAACCTGGTCTATGAGAACAACGACGACGACCGCTACCTGCAATTGGACATCACCGTCGATGCAACGGCTGATGCTGAGACCATCGCCTCGGCAGCAGCAGGTGCCGTGGGCATGAGCGGCAAGCTGGGCGACTTGAAGAAGCAGCTGAACAGCGCCTATAAGAAACTCACGAAACTGGATCCTACAGGCTCGCTGGAAGACCTGAAGGAGGAAAAAGGCAATCCCGACCCATCGAAGGCACCGAAGGAAGGCGAAAGCTGCTCAGCATCCATGGGTGCCCACGTCTCGCTGCAGGTGAAGGTCACGTGGAAGGAGAAAGGCAACCAGTACAGCAGTCCCCACTGGCACCTGTACCTAGGTGAACCCGACTTCGACAATCGTTGTACCTTCACCCTCCTGAAGTTCAAGTCGCCCGTGGTCAGCATCGACTTCGGTGCCAACGGCTACGTCTGCCTGGGCAACGAACTGCCCAACAACGGCAGGTTGCCCGACATCCCGACTGAGATACGCAGCTTCCTCACCGGCGACAGCAGCAAGGGTATTGAGGGTGCTACTGTGAGCAAGGCCAACCGCGCCCGTGAAGTGGCAATGAAGGAGTTCAACGACCAGATAGCCAGCATCGGCGGCGGCGTCATGTTCGGTGCCCAGGTGTGGGGCTACATCAACGTGGACCTCGGCATCTTCTACCTCTACACAGGTGCCACGGCTGGTTTCGACTTCTCTATCATCAAGCTGCCCGACGATGCCTCTTGCACCAATATAGAAGGTAAGCCCGGCTACAAGGGATGGTACGGCTACGGACAGCTCTATGCCTACCTCTATGCCAAGTTCGGCATCAAGATCGACCTGGGCTTCTTCAAGAAGGATATCGACATCGTTGACGCTGCCATCGGTGGAGTGTTCCGCATGCAGGGTCCGCGTCCGAGCCATTTCAACGGTGAGGCCCGTGTCAAGCTGCGCCTCTTAGGTGGTTTGGTCAACGTCAACCGTAAGTTTGATTTCGAGTGTGGTGAAGGCTGTGACCTGTTCTATGGCAACGCCCTCGACAACTTCGAACTCTTCGGCGACTTCACTATCGGCTCTCCCGAGAAAGATTTGGGATGGAAGGAGGAGAACGCCATCAATCCTAAGCTACAGAACCGTCCGTTCCTCTATACCCAGGCAGCCCTTGACCAGCCATTCCGCGTGCTCGACGAGACCGAGAAGGCCCGTCTGCGCAAGAACTACGAGGGCGACCCCAACGACCTGGACGTGATGGCCAGTCGTACGTTCTTTTTCCGGTCAAGTATCTCTACTTCCTATATCGTGGTCGATGAGTATACTTCCGAGCCGAAGAGCGACTATGCGTTGAGCCATCCTAAAAACACCCGAAGGTTCACCCTCAAGATGAGCGACGGCACCAACAACCTCGTCGACATGACTGAGCTGAATCCCAACTGCTGGTACCGCATGACCGTCACCGGCTATGCCAAGGAGATACAGAACGGCAGGGAGGTCGATCCTGTGTATTATGACGAGGTTAAAAAGAAATATACCAACAAGGCCTGGTCGCAGAGCAAGACCTACTACTTCCGCACTGGCAAGGCTGAGGCAATACCCGACCACCCTGACCTGCAGGATTATGTAGCTCTGGCCTATCCGTCTTTGTACAATAAGCTGAAACATACAAGAAGCAACATCGTGGTCCACCGCCATGACTTGGAGAATCCCACCATTGCCCTGACTACCGACCTGTCGGCAACATCGTTCAAAAATGGCTATCTTGAATGGAGACTCTGTGATGCTAAGGGCAATATTCTCCAAATATGTAACAACAAATGGGTGAAGACCGGCTACTCCTGCAACATGACCGTCAGCGAACCATTCAAGAATATCCAGAATAATACTGTCTATAGGCTGCAGTTAATTTACCGCATGTCAACAGAAACGCGAGGCAGATTACATTACACCAACGCCGATCTGATGGACCTGAAAGTGGTGGCCGACGATTCACAGTGGTTGGAAAACGACGATACATACGGTTTGCAGTACGAGCGTCCGTTCATGGGCATCCGTCTGAACAGCGTCACCTTTAAGGAAGATGTCCGACAGAGGATGTATAAAGCTTCTGTGACGGACCACCAGATGTCTAAGAACGACGCAAAGATAGACGGTGTGCCATACCGTCGCTACGACCCCTACCTCTACATCGCCTATCTGGCCAACTATGGCTTCATCGGCGGATGGGAAATCAACAGTTCCAAATTCGACATCGGTGTCACCACGGCCCAGTCGCTCATCTACAGAGACAAGGGCGGTACCTATGAAGGTAAACTGACGGCAGGAAAATACGCGTACAACTGTTATAACGACTACGACAAGATCAAGGCACTCTCCATCTACGACCGAGGACGGTGGAGCCACATCGCCGAATATCCGCTGCCGGACTTTGAGAACGAAGACACACTGTACACCTATGTACCTACCGGCCTGCGGCGCATCCATGAGTATGAGCCCAGCAAGGACAACTACAAGAAAGTGCGCGGCGCCATCGTTGACCTCTACCGTCCCTACTGGCTGGCAGAACAGATGTGCAATAAGGTGAAGTATTATGCTTCGAGCGTTGCAAGTATTGACCGCTCTTATAGTTCAAATTCGGACAGAGTATACGGGATGAAACGATGGTACGAAAAGAAATTTGGCACCTCTTGCACGACAGTCTGGGACGATGCCGCCATCATGATACCCATGTATCAGTTCCCCATAGCCTGGGGTACCTGCAAGGGTGATGATACGGGATTCAATGCCTGGAGCACTCTGAAGGGGTTCAAAGATGCCGATTATAAAAACAGCGACACTTCGCGAGGACATTGGGTCAATTCCCATGCGGTATTCTCAGGATTTATCGGTACTGACGTCAAAGCCAACTTCATAGACAGCAAGTACAAGCGCAGCTGGGATGAATTCGTGCTGGACTATCGCACGCTGAACTGTATGGAGAAGGCCAACTTCAGTGTCTATCGCATCAATGCCTACAACTATGTGGACTGCGTGTACATCGTCAACGAGTCTATCGGCACACAGAAGAGTATTTCGACGTTTAACATTTCCTACCCCTTGTGGAAATTGCACAATGAATTTAATAAAAAATAAAATAAGGCAACAGCTATGAAACAGAGAATCAACATACCTGGACTTCTCACCATGCTGGCACTGATAGGAGCGCTGGCCGGCATGGCCATGAACAGCAGTAGCAACATGACAGGTAGTGCAGATATCTACGCTGACGACGATTCAACCGTCACCAAGCGTTACCTCCCTGGCGAGATACGCGACACGACGGCCTTCATGGAAGAGTTGAGCGCGCGACAACAGAAGGATTTTGCGGCCAACATCAACGTGCTGGTGCGCACCTACGGCGACAGCGTGGTGCTGCGCTGGGCCGCCGACGACTATGTGGCATGGCGCTACCTCAACCGCGTGGGTGTCGACATCCTACGTGAGGACGAAGAGACCATGGTGGTCGACACCCTGGTGCTCGGTCTCAAACCCGCCACGCTGGAGGAGTTCCGCAGCCACTATGCCGAGAGCGACTCGCTGGCAGCATTGGTCATGGGTGCCCTCTACGATGAGAACATGGGCAAGAACGATGTGACGAAGGACGAGCCCGGCAGCATGGGGGCGCTCTACGAAAGCAGCCAGAGCCAGCAGCTGCGCTACGGCCTGGGACTGCTGGCCAGTGAGTGGCGTCAGGACCTGGCCACCCGCATGGCTGTGCGCTTCACCGACCGTACCGCCAAACGCGGACGCAGCTACACCTATTACATCAGCCCGGCAGTGATCGACACAACAGGCAAGGTCATCATCCGTGCCGGCATGAAGGACTCCGTGAAGAACAAGCGCTTCAAGCCCGAGCCCTTCGACGTGAAGCTCACCGACTCCATCACCTACCCTAACGGCATCCACCTCCGCTGGACCGACCGCCTCTACTCCAGCTACGAGATAGAGCGTCGCGTGCAGGGCACCAGGGAGTGGCAGCGGCTGAACAAGCTGCCCTACGTCATCATGAACATCGTGCCGGGAGCCGACTGCATCTACGGCGATAATGTCGACGAGCCGGGCACCTACGAGTACCGCGTGATAGCCCACGACCCCTTCGGCGAGCTGACCGAGCCTTCGCCCGTCCATGCCGTCACCATCAGCGACATGAGGCCGCCCGTACCGCCCAGGCTGACGTGGATAGAGATAGACCGCCGCAATGCCGACGACCCCTCGAAGGAGATCTTCGCCACCATCCACTTCCGCAAGGACACGATGGAGGCCGACTACGTGGGCGCCGTACCTGTGTACTACCATGAGCGCATCACCGAGGGTAAGTGGCGTCCGCTGGTTGACAAGCCTCTGGCACCCACCGACACCGTCGTCACCGTCGACGTGACCAACCTCCAGACAGGTCAGTTGGCCATAGCTGCCTACGACACGGCCCACAACGTCAGCTACTCCATACCCCAGATTCTGCGCGTCAGCGACATGAAGGCACCCGAGGCACCCAAGGGACTGAAGGCCGAATGCCGTCTGGAACCGAAAGACTCCCTCGACCTCCCCCTCGGACTCATCACCCTCACGTGGCAACCCGTGGAGAACGATGACATCGACTACTACGAGGTGGTCTTCGCCAACGACACCACCCACACGTTCATGGCCCGTCAGGGCGGCATCGTGGCAGGCCGTGACACCGTCTTTGTAGACACCGTGGCCGTCGACGTCAACCAGAAGTATATATATTATAAGGTACGAGCGATAGACTACTCTACCAACATCGGCGAGTTCTCCGACATACTACAGGTCGTGCGTCCCTCGGCCGTGCCGCCCACCGTGGCACATATCGACTCCACCAATGTCAGCGGCAGCGGCATCTTCATGCGATGGATAGCCGGTTCCGACCAGCAGATGGCCTACCACAATGTCTACCGCCGCCTGATGAGCGACAAGGAGTGGACGGTGCTGCGTCGCTGCGATGCCGACTCGGTGAAGGCCAACAACAACTACATCGACCTCTTCGACGTGCCCAAGGTGAACAGTCGCGAGGAGTATGTCTATGCCATAGAATCATTCAACTACTCGGGCATCAGCAGCGGACTCAGCCTGCAGTACATCACGCGCTTCACGGGCGACGCCGTCTTCGACACCCCCATCACGCTCTATGGCGCCTACGAGGAGGACAAGCACAAGACACGCCTGGCATGGGAAGTGAACCAGTTGCCCGAAGGCAAGGACTGGTACTTCTGCGTGTGGCGCCAGGGTCCCGACGACGAGCGCTTCCAGTTCCTGCTCTCTGCCGAGCCTGGCGAGTGCGACTTCACCGACTACCTGCTGCGCCCCGGACAGACAGCCCACTACTACGTGCAGATACAGATGGAGGACGGCCGTGAGAGCCGACCCTCGAACATCGTCACCATCAAGGCCCCAGAGAAAAAACAATAGCAGTGCGCGCGGCGGTTCTGCCGCCGTGACCAAAAGCGGTTCTGCCGCCATGACCAAAATACAGATTATGAAGAAGAATATCTATAAGGCCCTGCTTGCCCTGCTGCCCTTCCTCACCGCTTCCTGCGGACTGATGGAGATGGACGAGCAGGCCGACATCGTGGCCACGCAGATGAGCCTTCAGCGCGACACGCTCTACACGATGGTGGGCGACCGCATAGAGCTGACCCCCGTGTTCACGCCCGACTCGGTGACTGTAGGCGATGTGCTGTGGACGTCGAGTGCCGACAGCGTGCTCAGCGTAAGCAACAATGTGTTCACCGCTTTGAGCGAGGGATGGGCCCTGGTGCGGGCCGTCAGCGTGATGCGCCACTTAGAGGACAGCTGCCGTGTCTGCGTGATGCGCCGCTGGAACAGCACCGCCCGCGAGTACCCCTACGAGATGATGGTCTACGCGCGTGTTACCATCCACGGCCAGCCCTTCAACCCCGAGACCATGATGCTGGGCGCCTTCGTGGGCGACGAGATGCGCGGCGCCGGTGAGCTTATGGAGTGGAAAGAGCGCCAGTACGTGCGCTTCCGCATAGGCAGCGACATAGCCTACTACGATCCCGACGGCATCGAGGAGACCGTCACCTTCCGCGTGTACTATCGGCAGGAGCTGCGCTACGAAACGTTCCCCCAGACCATCGGCTTCGACGGCGAGGCCCACGGCACGCTCTCCAGCCTCTTTGAAATATACAATTAAGAATCAGATATGAAACAGTTTGCATACATACCATTTATCGCGCTGTTGCTGCTTGTTGCCGGCAGCTGCACCCTCTCCATGGAGGAATGGGTAGAGACCGAGGAGCAGAAGGGCTACGACCGCGTGGAGACCATAGAGAACGAGTATATGTCGCTGAAGTACGAGTATAAGAAGACTACGCGCTCACTCACCGAGGAGATACAGAAATATATTGCGCTGATAGAGGCCGACAGCGTGCTCTACTTCCTCGACAGCACCCCCCCGGAGTATCTGCCCCAGGCTGGTGGGCAGGTGGTGGCCAATTGCTGCGTGCGCTTCCCGCTGGGCTGTCTTGGCCGGGTGCTCTCGGTAGAGCGGATAGACGGCTTCTACAAGGTGGTCACCACCAGTGCCACGCTCGAGGACTGCTACGAGGAGTTCGACTTCGAGTTTGCCTCGCCCCTCTACATGGCTTCGCCCGAAGAACAGCAGCGCGACACCGTGACGCGCGTACGTCGGCAGAACACACGCGGTGGCGCCGATGTCGAAGAGAAAGAGGTGGTCATTACCGACTGGACCATGTACAACCGAATGATCCAGGCATCCCGCACCCGCACCAGGGCCAGCTTTGAAGATGTATTCAAAGAAGACCTTGACAAAGACACAACGGAAACAAAAGATGTGCTGATACTGCAGGTGAAGCCTGGCGACGCAGTAGGAACTGCGATTAAAGAGCTGACCAAGGGCATCATCAACACCATAGACTTCAATCTCTACTACACCACAAAAATGGTAACCCACAAGATTGTCAACCTAAAGCAGAGGCGTGAATACACCAAGACCGACCAGTCGTCGGGACTGAAGATATCAGGAGTGATAGGCCATGACTTCTTGCAGGACAAGAGCGACAAGGCGAAGAAAGAGATGGCCGACAACCTCTGGGAGCATCTGGCCAACGCTGACTCAAGGTACAAGCAGAAGCTGGCCAGTAAAATAAGCGATGACATGCCAGCCCTCGTGCTGCAATTCCCAATAGGAACGACACCTTTTGCAATCATTGTCAGAATAAAGCCGGTGATAGACGTAGAACTGGGCATCTACGGCAGTGTAGAGGCTACCGTCTGGCTATCGCGCAATGTCACCGAAACCGACATCGTAAACGATGTAAAAAAGAAAGACACCAACGAGGAGAAAAACCCACCTGCCGACAGCAAGGATTTCAACCTCTTCGGCACCTTCAGTGCTGCGGGCGGCATGGAGATATTCGCCGGCGTAGGCCCCAAACCCATCACTAACGACCCAGTGGCACTGGGGGTGCGCCTTCAGGCCACCATCAACCTCGACCTCTCGATCAACCCCAAGGCCCTCATGGGCTACATCGCAAGCAACGAGGACGACGCGCTGAAGCTGTCGGGAAAAGGCGAAGTGGGCGGTGCCTTCCTCACCGGCGGATGGTGGGGCGACATAAAATTCTTCACATGGCCGTTCACATGGTGGAACGGACTGACTTTCTCGTACAACCCGCGCATACAGATGGACACCAACTTCCCCTTCCAGGAAAGATACGACGATGCGGGCGATAAATACTACGAACAGACCGTCTCTTACTATTTCAAGAACCTGGGCATGCTCTCGGGCTTCTGGACCACGCAATACAAGCCCGTCATGGCTATCTACGACAGCGAGAACGCGTCGCTCGACAAGCCCGTCGAAGTGCTCTACCCCGAAGGCTACGGAGCTTCCGAAGAGGTGAAGACCAAGAAGCCGTACAAGTTCATCTACAAGAACCGCACGACTAAACCCGTCTACGCCGTTCCCGGCCTTTCTCCATCTTCGGGGAAGGGCAGCCCGGCCTACCTCTACCCCAACTACAAGGTGGAGCTGGTGCCCCTGATCACGCCTACGATAGAGTATGACGAGACGTACGACCATGATGCCAAGGCATACGACTACGTCTACCAGACCTACGGCAGATACCTGAGGAGCACCCCCGAGGGCGATGTCTATTACTACAAATACGTGCTGCCCTTCACCCTGCGCAATGCCACTGCGATAGACGAACACTGGGACGACTGGGGAGTGTACTTCTATTTCCACAACATCCCGTATAGGTTTGGCAAGAACAAATACAAGAGCCTGAAGAACAGCGTGAAGAAAAGCGGCAAATATGTGGCCGTAGTGTCGTTCTACAGCGGTATCGATTCTGACGCATCGCCCATCGAGGCCGAGGCAAGCGTCTACTATAAGCCGAAGGGTTCTACCTCTACGTTTACCATCGATTCGCCCAACGAGGCCCTGTACATGTTCCGTAGCTACAAGAAGAATAAGACCGACGAAGGCAATTACCTGCTGAAGAGGTCGATACCACTGACCTCGGACCTTGACGACGAATACAGCTTGAACACCCTGTGGGATGGCTTCAAGAAGATCTCTGTTCCGGTAGAATAGTTCAAGGATGGCCACCCGCTCGCTCACCGACGACATACAGAAGTATATCGCCCAGGTAGAGGACGACTCCATTATCTACTTCATGGACAACACACCCTCCGAGTGGCTGCCCAAGACAGGCGGCCAGGTAGGCAGCAAGGAGGTCGTCATACGCGACTGGGCCATGTTCCGC
Source organism: uncultured Prevotellaceae bacterium (assembly GCA_946406555.1). Classification (GTDB taxonomy): domain Bacteria; phylum Bacteroidota; class Bacteroidia; order Bacteroidales; family Bacteroidaceae; genus Prevotella. The sequence continues at coordinate 19,748 of CAMJLB010000051.1, forward strand.
GCCATTCAGAGCGGGCAACGGCAGAAGCCCCTTACACGCACCGAGCTTGAAGACATCTACGACCGCGACATAGACACCACTGCGACCAAAACCAATGAAGAATTACTCTTCCATGTCGATAAGGATGACCTCATAGGCAGCGCCATCAGGTCCGTGAACGGTAAGATAAATACTATTGACATCAGTGTTTACTATGTCAACAAAACCCACATGCACAAGGTTGTCAAGCTGAAGGAGAAGCGTGAATACACCTCCACCACCACCAGCAACGGTATCAAGCTGTCGTCAATCATGGGTGTTGACATTGTCAAGGCCGTGACCGAAAAGGAAAAAATCTTTGTAGCCAAGGCTGTGTATGACTGGATACGCCATCCCGAGAAGTTCCCCAAAATCAATCAGAAGCTCAAAGGCAAAGATGATTTCCATCCAGTCTTCGAGATTCCCTTAGGCAGCCTCCCCTTCGGCATCCTCATCCGGCTGAGTCCCGTCTTCAGCGTCGATTTCGGCATCTACGGCGATGTCGAGGCCTTGTGGTGGCTTTCGAGCAGTCGCACCACCACCGATATTGTAAATGGCAAGAAAAAGGTGGACAAGAACGAAAAGATCAAGCCACCCTCCAACCAGTTCGCCTTTAATGCCTTTGGCAACTTCCACGTCGGTGGGGGTGGAGAGCTGTTCGTAGGCCTTGGTAAAAAAGTCAGCAAAAACGAAGGTATCGGCGTAGGAGCTTTCCTGGAAATGACCGTCGATTTCAACCTCAACATCACGCCTGTCACTGTAGGCGACTACACCCTGGGCTCGGGCGACGAGTTCTGCAGCATCACAGGCAATGGCAAAGTGGGCGGAAAAATCCTCACGGGCGGTCTCTTCGGCGACATCGAATTCATCGCCGTACCATTCAAGTGGTGGGACGGCGTGGTGTGGAACTACAACCCGCGCTTGCAGTTCGACAATAAGTTCGTCACCGTTTCTGACGAGGACAGCAAAGGCCCATACACCAGACAGTCATTGGCCTACAAATTCACCGAGCTTGGTTTGACCGCTAAATTCTTTAATTGGACTTCGACTCACAAGCCCGTGTTGTGCGTCTATGAGAGCGATGACCAGCCACTCGACAAACCCACCGAGGTGCTCTACGACAAGTCGTTCACCAGCAAGAGCACGGTCAAGGAGAAAACCCGCTACGAGTTCATCTATATGAACCGTGAGGGAAAACCCATCTACGTCATACCTGGCGTGGAAGGCTCTAACAGCGATAACGACATCACCCTCTACACCCCATACAAGACTATGGTACAGTCAAACATAAAACCCAACATCGAGTATTGTATTGACTATGATGAGGAAACTAAGACCTACGACTACGTCTATCAGGACTTCGCTGTCGAAACGACGAAAAATGGCTACAAATACAGATGGGCTCTGCCCTTCACCCTCCGCAATGCCTCAGCCATCGATGATTACTGGGAAGACTGGGGTGTTTACAACGTCATACACAATTCTTATCATACTGTGGATCAGCGATACACTTCGCTGAAAAACCAAATCCATTCCAGTGGCAAGTATATGCTCGAGTGCACATACATAGGCGACGAAGATACTGATTTATCTGTAGAGTCAGGTGTTTACTATGTAGTCAAGGGCATAACGGGACCCCCATCATTGTACTCATACAAGATCAACGACTCCAATGCCCGCGAGTACAGCTATCAGAGCTATAGGTACTTGCAGAGTGATGTTGGTAATATCTGCCTGAAGTTCAGACTCCCGCTGGATAAATATAACGGCTTAGGCTATCCTGACGGCTTCATAAAGAAAAAAAACAGTTTCTGAACGAACACCTGATTCGCCCCCACCCCGTCATGAGAGATCACGGGGATGGTTCTATTGATCAACAGATCACCAGAACCGTCCCCATGATTAATTGCGCAGCAAAAATCCGTGAAATCCGTGGTCGTAATAAGGGGTGGGAAACTTAAATTAGAATAATTATAATGATTTCTGTTTTTGGAAAGAAATAACCAACAATATCAAATAATCTCGTTCAACAATAAGAAGAAATTATTCTTTCTCATTCCCCATTTCTTTCCACGAGAAACGAATATGAATAATATGAATAATTGTTCCACGAATATGCATAATGATTATTTTCATCTGTG
>CAMJLB010000052.1 GCA_946406555.1 uncultured Prevotellaceae bacterium
CGGAGAAACCGTCGCGGTCGGTGTTCAGCGAGCGCAGGTCGAGCGTGCCGATGATTTCACGCATGTTGCCCTGCAGCGAGTCTTGCAGCTGTCCGGCAATCTCGTCGGGGGTCATGTTTAGGAAGTTTTTTGCCGCCAGTCGTGTGCCGTCGCTGTTAGGAGTGACACGAATCTTGGCTACAGCATCCACGTCCACGTTGATGAAGTCGTTGGTGGGAACGCTTTCCTCGGTTTTGATGTCTACCGTTATCTGGCCTAAGTACACCTTATCAAGACGTTCGAAAAACGGTATGCGGAAACCGCCCGACCCGATGAGTACACGAGGCTCTTTGCTTAATCCTGAAATGATGAAGGCAAACGATGGAGGAGCCTTGACGTAGGATATGAACAGAAACACAGCAAGCAACAAAACGCCCACTGCAATAGCAATGAAAAGTGATTCTTCGAAAAACATACGATATCAATTTAAATGGTTGTTATTTCTATTTACACTACAAATGTCGCAATTATTATTTAAACAGCCAAAGTGTTTTAGCAATATTAACAAAAAAAGATGGCTTGCCTGTCATGGCAAGGTGCCAAAAAAGTACTACCTTTGCACCCGATGAAAAACTTACGCCCTAAAAACCTTATTGTGGCACTGCTGCTTTCTGCCGCTGCCAGTGCTCAGCAACTGCCTACCGACGGTGCGCTCACTTTGCGGCCTCTGCTGCAACAACTGGGCTCGCGCCTGCTGCAAGGCAAGACCGGTAGTATCGTTGCCATTCGCCCGCAGACGGGTGAGATTATCTGTTTGGCTACCAACACCCCATCGGGGCCTAACACCGCCCAGGCCATAGCAAAGGCTCAGGCTCCTGGCTCGACATTTAAAACGGCCCAGGCACTGACGCTGCTGTCGGAAGGACTGATTAGTGCCGACACTGCCATACCCTGTGATAGCTTCTTCCTGGATGGCAATATTCGTGTGGGCTGTCATCGCCATCGCTCTCCTTTAAGATTGCAGCAGGCCTTGGCACAGTCGTGCAACACGTGGTTTATCAGTACGTTTATGGAGATGATCAACGACCGTTTCCTCTACGATACCCGCGAAGAGGCCATCACTGTTTGGCGCGAATATATGTTCAGCATGGGGTTGGGACGTCCATTGGGCATCGACATGCCTGGCGAGATGGGCGGACTGCTTGCCAGTGCTGCCTACCTGAACCGCCGCTTTCCCAATGGTTGGGATGGGCGTACTGTGCTCTGGGCTGGCATGGGGCAGGGCGATGTGACGCTCACTCCGCTACAGTTATGTAACCTCGCGGTGACGATAGCGAACAGGGGTTACTATTTTCCACCTCATATTCACAAACCCTCGGCTGAACGGCCATTGGCACAACGGTTCTTAACTCCTCGACATACAAAAGTGCAGCCCGAGGCATATCTTCCTGTGGTTCAGGGCATGCGCATGGCCGTGACAGAAGGGACTGCACGTAGCATCAATACGTCCGATTATGCTATTTGCGGGAAGACCGGCACCGTGGAGAATACCGGTCGCGACCACTCTGCTTTCATAGGTTTTGCGCCAATGGACAACCCACAGATAGCCATCGCCGTGTATATAGAGCATGGTGGCTTCGGAGCCGATCTGGCTGCACCAATGGCAGCACTTATTATTGAAGAATACCTGAAAGGACGATTATCGGCAAAGTCGGAAGCCAAGGCCAAGCGTATAGCTTCCAAAAGATTTTAGAATACGGGATTCCACACATCGTTGTTGCGGAACACGTTCTCCATCGTTATCTCCTTCGCCTCTTTCTTCGTGAGCTGTTTGCTCCAGACTGCTCGTTTGGTGGTAGAAGCGCCTTCGCCTGTGTTTTCGAACTCCAGGTAGCGTGCGGTCTGCTCGCGTTCTTTCTGCCAATGATGCCACCCTTCAGGACGAATTTGCCGGGGTAGCGTGCAGTGCATGAACAGGGTATAGCCATAATCGCGCCACGGACGACCCAGATATACTTTCTCTACATCGGGTGCACAACTGATGTCGCAGCGATTGAAGACGTAACCGTATTTTACGGCGCTTGGTGTAGAGGCAGCAGTGATGTAACTATTTGCCTTGCAGAAGATCTGGCATTGTTCGAACCACGCTGTAGAAGGTCCGAAGATAAAGTCGGTGGTGCCTTCGATGTAGCAGCCGTTGAAGAGCAGCCGTGTGTTGGCAACGCCCGTATAGATGGTGTCTTGATTGCCAAGGAATCTGCAATTCACGAACAGCAGGCGGTCGCCTTCAGTGTGAAGAGCCACGGCCTGTCCCAGACGCGCCGCATTGTTCTCGATGGTGATGTTTTTAAAGGTGATGTCATTACCCTCAATCTTCACGGTATAGGTACGGAAGGTTCCAATCTTTTGCACCGTGTGGTTAGCCGTGAGGGGGGATATGTCGGTCTCAATGTTGGCATGGTCGTCCCATGTGATGATGGTTCGGTCGCGGTCTTCACCCAGTATTTCGATGTGCTGCAGCCAAGAGGGCACGATGATTTTCTCTTTATAGATGCCGCACTTCACGAAAATCACCTTGTGGTAGTCCATAAACGCACGGCACACTTCTATTGCGTCGGCAATATTACGGAACTGGCCCGTTCCGTCGCGGGCCACCACGATGGTGTCGGGGTTGTCGTAGGGCGAGGCTGCATGCGCCTCGCTCAACGTTAAATGACAAATGACGACAGAAAAGAATACCATGAGCCATCGGCCCATTTCCACATTCTTCGTTTTTGCGGTTTTCATTATATTCTGGTTCATGCTTTATCATGGTCTTACGCTACATAATCTGCGAAATTTCCTTCAGGTCGTCGACCTCTTTCAGTTTGTCGATGATGCCGTGTACGTCTTCGCGGTCGTGTACTCTCAGTTCAATTGTACCGTCGAAGACCCCATCTTCACTGGTGAATGTCAGCTTGCGTATGTCTACGCTAAGCTGGTTTGAGATGACACGCGTCACCTCGTGGACAAGGCCACGCCGGTCTATGCCGCCCAGGCGTATGGTAGCATCGAAGAAAAGCTTCTTGTGCATGTCCCATTTTGCATCGATAATGCGGTTGCCATAGCTGGTCTTCAACCGGTTGGCCACTGGACAGGCACGCTTGTGAATTTCTATCTGGTCTTTGTTGTCGATGTAGCCCAGAATGTCGTCGCCAGGTATGGGGTGACAACAAGTGGGGAACTTGAACTGCATGATGTTGTCGTCGTTGATGTAGATAGGCTTCTTTTTATTGAAGTCCTTGGGGACGGTGAACAGCTCCGGCTGTGGCTTTCCCGTTTCTTCATCCTTCTTCTTCTTCACAAACGGCACATACTTGCGCCAGCTGATTCCCCCCTCGCTCTTTTTGGCCTTGCCTTTCAGCGTATCTATATCTTTCGAACCCAGAAGGATGGTTTTCTCGCCCAGGCCTTGGAAGAATTCCTCGCGTCGTCCCACCTCGTGCAGCTCACAGAGCTTGTCAATGGCCGAAGGCGTTTTCTCAAAGCCGTTCTTTTGCAGCCACTGGTCGAAGAGCGTCTCTCCTTCTTTTTGGTTGTCACGTGCTAAGCGGCGCAAGATGGCCTGAATCTTCGACTGTGCCTTAGCCGTGGAAACAAAATTGATCCACGAGGGCTGCACGTGTTGCGATTTCGAAGTGAGAATCTCTACTTGGTCGCCACTTTGCAGCCGATGGCTCAGTGGCACCAGCTTATGGTTCACCTTGGCTCCAATGCAATGGCTGCCGAGGAAGGTGTGAATGGAGAAAGCAAAGTCGAGTGCCGTACTGTTGGCAGGCATCGTCTTTATTTCGCCTTTAGGTGTGAAGATGAAGATTTCGGAAGAGAAAAGGTTCAGCTTGATGGCATCGAGGAAGTCCATGGCATCGGGCTGCGGGTCGTCCAGAATCTCCTTGATGGTGTGGAGCCATTCGTTCAGTTCGTTTTCGTCCTCGGTATATTCGCCGCCTTCCTTGTATTTCCAGTGGGCTGCCAGTCCCTGCTCTGCAATTTCGTCCATGCGCTCTGAGCGTATCTGCACCTCTATCCAATGGCCTTGCTTCGACATGAGCGTCACGTGCAGTGCCTGATAGCCATTCGACTTGGGGTGGTTCACCCAGTCGCGCAGCCGGTCGGGATGACTGCGGTAGAGTTGGCTCAGCTCCACGTAGATGTTGAAGCACTCCTTGGCCTCGGTGGCCCGGCTGGTGGGCTTGAAGATGATGCGCACGGCCAGGATATCGTAGATCTCCTCAAACGTCACGTGCTTGTTCTGCATCTTTGTCCAGATGGAGTAGGGGGTCTTCACCCGTTCGCGTATCTCGTATTTCAGTCCCATTCGCTTCAGCACCTCTTCGATAGGAGCCTTGAACTGGTCGAACGACTGATGGCGGGACACCTTGGTTTCTTCGAGCTTTGCCACAATGGCATCGTATTCTTCTGGGTGTTCAAACTTGAAGCTCAGGTTCTCCAGTTCCGATTTTATCTTATACAGACCCAGGCGGTGGGCCAGCGGAGCATAGATGTAAAGCGTCTCGCCCGCTATCTTGTATTGTTTGTTGGCCGGTTGAGAGTCGAGCGTGCGCATGTTGTGCAGTCGGTCGGCAATCTTGATGAGTATCACGCGTATGTCTTCGCTCATCGTGAGTAGCAGCTTCTTGAAGTTCTCGGCCTGTGCCGAGGCTTTTTCTCCGAAGATGCCGCCACTGATCTTGGTCAGCCCGTCGACGATTTGCGCAATCTTCGAACCGAACATGTTTTCGATGTCTTCTACCGTAAAATCGGTGTCTTCCACCACGTCGTGCAGTAGTGCAGCGCAGATGCTCGTAGAGCCCAGTCCAATTTCAGAGCATGCTATCTGTGCCACGGCGATGGGGTGCATGATATAGGGCTCGCCCGACAGCCTGCGCACGCCTTTGTGCGCTTGCTTGGCAAAGTTGAATGCCTTGGTGATGAGGTCTGTCTTCTTGCGGTGACGCGACTTCAGGTAGTCGTCGAGCAGTTGTTGGAACGCATTGTTTATAAGTTCTTCGTCCGCAGCCTCGCGGAGTTTGGCATCTTCATCCATAGCTTTAGGTTTTTTTGTGTTTAAAAATGTTTTCTTTTTTCTCTTGACTTCTTCTTTCCTTCCTCTCATAAGGCAGGCAAGAGTCCAGGGCTATTTCACCCTGATTTTCTTGCCGGCCTTGATGTTGTTGCCTTTTATGCCATTGAGCCTTTTCAGCTTGGCAACGGTCGTGCCGTTCCGTCTGGCGATGGCTCCCAGGGTGTCGCCACGTCTTACGGTGACGCTCTTGGCTTTCGACCTGTCCTTTGCTTTGCGATTGTTGCGGGCGCCTCGCTTTCCTTTACGCTTTTCCACTCTCACCTTGTGCTCTTCTACTTCAACCACATCGCGCTTGGAGTATTGCTCTTTGTCGTAGTTGCAGATGGAGTCTTGCAGGTCTATGAAGCGCACCACATCGTTCGGCAGCATGCGTATGACCGATGGTGTCGACAGGCCGGGCACCAGGTCGCGCCGGTAGGCTGGGTTGAGCGAGCGCAGCATTTCAATGTCGATGTTCAGTACGGCGGCAATCTGTCGTAGGTCTACGTTTTGCTTCACCATCACCGTATCGGTCTTTGTGGGCAACTGGCTCCGCATAGGGCAGATGTTGTGCTCGCAATAGTAGTTCATCACATAATTGGCTGCGATGAAGGCGGGCACATAGCCTCGTGTCTCCCGAGGCAGATAGGGATAGATTTTCCAGTAGTCTTTCTCACCGTTTGCCCGGTGTATGGCTTTGTTGATATTGGCGGGTCCGCAGTTATAAGCGGCAATGACCAGGTTCCAGTCGCCGAATATTTTATATAGGTCGCTCAAGTAGTGTGCTGCTGCATACGACGCTTTCACTGGGTCGCGCCGTTCGTCGATATAGTTGTTTACGTTCAGTCCGTAGTCTTTACCTGTCGTGAGCATGAATTGCCACAGGCCTGTTGCTCCTACTCGCGATACGGCATTGGGCTTCAGTGCCGACTCTATGATTGGCAGATATTTCAGCTCCAGTGGCAGTTGATAGGCTTCGAGGGCTTCCTCGAAGATGGGCATGAAGAAGTTCGAGGCCCCCAGCATGAAACTTACCGAGTGGCGTAGCCGTCCGGTGTAGCGGTCTATGAAGGTCTGCACCACTTCGTTGTAGGGCATCTCCATCACGGTGGGCATGCGGCGCAGGCGTTCTATGTATACTTCGCGTGGGAAGGTGGGGTTTTCGTCCTTCATGCGGCAGTCGGCATCGGGCGAAAGGTAGGCTTTCGAGGTGTAGATGTTCAGCAGACTGTCCAGGTCGTATGTCATGGCTTCAGGAAACTCAAACTCTTCCTCGTTGCCATCCTCGTCGGTGACGGTCACTTCCTCGTCGGTGACGGTCACCTCTATTTCTTCTTCGTCCTCGTCATCTTCGTCGTCGGTTTCTATCTGTGCGTTTGCCGTGAGTGGCAATAGGGCAAAAAAGCAAAGTGGCAGAATCTTTTCTGCCCATTTGCTTGATATGGAGTGTATGTTTATTTTCTTCATGTCAATATTTGAATAATGATTAAAAGTTAAGGCTGCAGTTCACGCCGAGCGACGTGGCATACAGTGGATTTCGCGATGCGCCATTGCCAATGATGGAGGGGCGCACCTTTAGGCTGAGGTCTTTCGAGATGTCGAAGTCCGACAATTCTGCGTCTACGTAGGCATCAATCACCGAAATGGCATAGACGCCTATCATTACGAAAAAGCTCAGGTCCCGCCATCGGCGGTATTTGTCTTTTCGGCTTTTGAAGAGGTTCTTGTAGTAGCTCTCGTTCGACGAGTCGATCTTTCTGCCCAGGTGCAGGAACTTGTTGTAACTGGCCGTTTCAGGGTCGCTGTCCATGATGTCGAGATAGGCTTGCTGATAGTCACGGTACATCATGTTGTTCCACGACAGGGCGTAGATGCAGCCCACGAAGCCCCCGTAAACGATGGGCAGTTTCCAGAATTTCCGATTGTATATCTGTCCCCCGCCGGGAATAATCAATGCCAGCCAGAGTGCCCGCTGCGGGTTAGGGCGCCAGGTGCTCCAGTCGCGTTTCGATAAAGCTGCCGAAGTCTCTCCCACGGCCCCCGGAGTAATTTCTATTGTATTGAGTATTGAATCTGCTCTGGCCTCATTCTCTATGAGTACCGAGTCTATTTCAGCTTTCTCCGAGGCTGAGGGCAAAGCCATCGCCACAGAGTCTGGGGCAACGTCGGCTTTCACCGAGTCCAGGGGCATGTCCGTCACCTGTCCCCTTACCCCAACTACAATCAGCAGTGCCACGAAGCAACACCACCATTTGCGCGCGTGCGTAATATATAATAGGTGTGTTGTCAACTTCTGGCTCCGTCTATAGCGTTCATGATTTTTTCCAGCTCTTCTTCGCTGGCAAAGGGGATGGTGATTTTTCCCTTGCCTTTTGGTGAACAAGTCATGCTTACTTTGGCCTTGAACAAGTCCGACAGGCGATTCTTCAGCACATTATATTCCTCGGGCAGCTGTGCCTTGGCCGTTATCTTCTTCTTGGCCGTCTGCACGTCTTCGCCGCCTTTCAGCATCTGCACCATCTCTTCCACCTTACGCACCGAGTATTGGTTCTTCTGCACCTCATGGAAGATTTTCAGTTGCATCGACGGCGAGTCGAGCGAAAGCAGCGCCCGTGCATGCCCCATGTCTATCTCATGGTTTTTCAGTGCTATCTGTATCTGTGCGGGCAGCTTCAGCAGCCGCATATAGTTGGTGACGGCCGTCCGGCTTTTGCCCACGCGTTCCGATATCTTTTCCTGCGTCATGCCCGTGGTCTCGGCCAGATGCTCGTAGGCCAGTGCTATCTCGATGGCGTTCAGGTCTTCGCGCTGAATGTTTTCCACCAGTGCCAACTCCATCACGTTTTCGTCTTGCACGGTGCGTATGTAGGCCGGAATGCTTGTCAGCCCAGCCATCTGCGATGCTCTCCAGCGGCGCTCGCCTGCTATGATCTGGTAGCGGTCGGGTGCCACCTGCCGCAGGGTGATGGGGGCAATGATGCCCATGGTCTGAATGCTGTTGGCCAGTTCCTGCATCGACGTGGGGTCGAACTCGCGGCGGGGCTGGTCGGGATTGGGTTCTATCTGCTCGATGGGTATCTCGTTCAGGTTCGACGATCCTTGCGTCTTCACGTCGCTGGTGTCGATGAGGGCATCCAGTCCGCGACCTATGCCCATGTCGTCAAGGCCTCGGCCAATGACGCTTTTGTCGAATTTTTTGTGTACAGCCATGATACCGTCTCCTCCTAATTCTTGTTAATGATTTCCTTTGCCAGTGCCAGGTGGTTTTTCGAACCCGTCGAGTCGGCATCGTAGAGGATTACGGGCAGACCGTGAGAGGGCGCCTCTGAAATCTTCACGTTTCGCTGTATCACGGTCTTGAATACCAGTTCCTGGAAGTGTCGCTTCACCTCGTCGTAGATTTGATTGGCCAGTCTGAGCCGTGAGTCGTACATGGTGAGCAGGAATCCCTCAATCTCGAGTTTCGGGTTCAGCTTGCTCTTGATGATTTTGATGGTGTTCAGCAGCTTCGATATTCCTTCGAGAGCGAAGTATTCACACTGTACGGGAATGATGACCGAGTCGGCTGCCGTGAGCGAGTTTACCGTTATAAGTCCCAGCGAGGGTGAGCAGTCTATCAGTATATAGTCGTATTCGGCCCGGATAGGCTCGAGCAGTTGCTTTATCACCTTTTCCCGATTTTCCAGATTCAGCATTTCAATCTCGGCTCCCACAAGGTCTATGTGGCTTGGTATGATGTCCAGTCCGTCAATGTCGGTAGTATAGATGGCATCGCGCACATCGGCCTTGTCTATGATGCATTCGTAGATGGAGCAGTCCACTTCCTTGATGTCTACGCCCAGGCCGCTTGAGGCGTTTGCTTGCGGGTCGGCATCGACCACAAGCACGGTTTTCTCGAGTGTGGCGAGCGATGCTGCCAGGTTAATGGTGGTAGTGGTCTTGCCCACACCGCCTTTCTGGTTAGCTAATGCAATGATTTTTCCCATTTCTTTTCAATCTCTTTCCTAAAATTAATTGAACTGCAAAGATACAAATTTTCTGCTGAAATCTTGCTGCTTGGCTCAACTTTTCACTTTTTTTTGTGTTCTTTCTTATTCTATCTCAGTCCTGCTGGTCATTCTTGCAAATAAGGTGTAGTGTTGTAGCTTCGATTATTCACGCTGAGTAGCGGCCTTATCAAAATAAAGAACAATCGAAAAAACAAAGAAAAACCTTTTATGCAGATGGTTTTTCCTTGTTTTTCTTTGTTTTTTAGCAGACCGCTTCGCGGTTTATGCCATTAGGTTAGTCTTTCCTGTCTTGACGTTTTTTCCCGTTCTTTCCTTTTTTCCCATCCTTCCGCTTCATTCCCTTTGGGTGCTTCTTTCGGTCCATGAGTTTCTTTTGTATCTTTCCTTCCACTTCGAAGAAGCGGCTCACTTGTTCGGCATCGAGCACGGTGGCCAGCTCGTCGATATATTTTATGCGCACGGCCTGTGCCTTCTGCTGTCGCTCCATCTTACGCTTTTGCAGCTCTGCAGCCTCTTTTCCCGTGTTGGGCTTCTGTGGCTTGGGCTGCTGCTTCACGTCATTGTTGGCTTTTCCCTCTTTCCCTTCTTTCATGCGCTTCGGGCCTCTTGGGTGGTCGTTGCCCCAGGTAGCGGCCATCTCGTCGCAGTAACGGCGGTAGATGGGCACGAATTTCGGCTTCTGTTCGTCGCTGATGTGCAGCCGGTATACCAGTTCGCGCACCTTGGCCTCAAACATCTTTTCTCTCACGTCCCCTTCGTTGGGGGTCTGTGCCGTTGCCGTCAGGGCTGCCAGACACAGCATCATTGTCATCACAATCTGTTTCATAAGTCTTTGGTTGTTTAAAAAGTTAATTATCAATTTTCAATTCTCAATTTTCAATCTCCGGAATCTCCTCAATCTCGTAGTAGGCCAGCAGCTGTGCCTCCTCGTCGCTGAGGTTGTCGAGGAAATCGTCGATGGGTCCCCGGTCGTCGTTGTAGTCGGCCATGGCCGTGAGCGTGTCGCTGTCGTAGGCCGTGGGCTGGCTGTTGTAGGCGATGCCTGCCAGTGCCATCACTGCTGCCACTGCCGCGGCAGCCGCCATCCAGCGCATGGAGCGTGTCTTTGCCCGTGGCTGCCGTGCCTCGGCGGCCTTGTTGATGGCTTGGTCGGTGGCATGGTCTATGAGCTGCTTCACGTAATCGTCGCTCTCCCGGTAGGGCATCCGTTTCTGTATGTTCTCAAACTCTTTCATTGTTCGTGTTGTTTTAAATATTTCTTTATTTTCTCTGTTGCCAGATGGTAGTTCACCTTCAGCGTGCTCACGTTCTTGCCCGTGATGCGTGCTATCTCGTCGTAGCTCAGCTCGTCGTAGTAGCGCATATTGAAGGCCAGTCGCTGTTGGGTGGGCAGGGTGAGCAGTGCTTTCTGGAAGAGCACCTCGGCAGCCCCTGCGTCGAGCGGTGTCTCAGCCTCCATCTTGTTGGTCAGCACGGGGCCCAGTGCGTCGATGCTCTGGAAGAGGTGCGTCTGCCGTCGCAGGCTCTGCAGTGCCTCTCGTGTTGCGATGCTGTAAATCCAGGTGGTGAGTTTGCCTTCGCCCCGGAAGCTGTCGATGCCCGTGAGGATCTTGATGCAGGTTTCTTGCAGCACGTCCTCGGCGTCGTCGTGGCCCACCACGATGCGGCGTATGTGCCAGTAGAGGCGGTCGCCATAGTCCCGCATCAGCTGTCGGAAGCCTTCTTCGCGCCGTCGGGGGTCGGCGAGCATTGCCTCGAGTGTGGTGTCGTTATGTTCTTTTTCTGTTGTCATACATGCTTATGATACAAAATCGGGGCGAAGGTTAAATCCGCTGGCGAAAAAAAACGAAAAAAAGTACGGCTCCCGGCACGGTGGCCGAAAGTCGCACTTTTTTTGTGAAAGATGTTGTCTATGCCTTGTGGACTGTCAGAAGGCGTAATCCTCGTCTTCAAACTCGTCGTCCCAGCGTTCCCAGCGGTCGGGACGTTCCATTCGTCCTCGGCGCTGGCGGCTTAGGTTGCCATCTTTCTGGTCGGTGCTGCCAAGAATACTAGTGCTTTGCATGAGCTGTGGCTGCACCTTGATGCAGAGTGTCTGGGGTGTGATATATGTACGTTTCATTGACTGTGTCCTCCTTTCTGTTTACTTGATGATGATTTTCTTGCCGTTCACGATGTAGATGCCCTTGGTGGGAGTCACCACGCGCTGCCCCTGCAGGTTGTAGTAGCGTCCGTCCATGATGGGCATGGTGCGCAGTGTGGCGATGCCGGTGGCATCCTGCTCGTCGACGAAGCGGAAGTTGCGTGCCTCTGTGGGCACAGCCTGCCGCTGGTTGATGGCATCGACGGGCAGATAGGCTGTCTGTGCGCCTACGGTGAAGTCGTTGTTGTTCAGGTAGAAGCCCACGCCAGCCTCTTCTTTCATGAGCACATAGATAGTCTTTGCCTCTAAGAGGGTAGGCTCGAGCACACCCACGAGGAGGTTGCCCTGTGTGCTGGCCGCACTGCCGGAGAGAATAGGAATGAGGCATTCGCCCTCGCCCTCGAGCAGGATGCCGGTGCCGGCGGGCACCTGACCGGTGATGGGCAGCAATACCATTGAGGTGCCGTTTGCCTTGATGCCAGTCACATAGTAGGCGTGCTTCAGGTTCGCGATGGGCTCGCTGAAGTCAAGGGCGTAGGGGCTGCAGTAGGTGGCCCAGCCAGCAGAGGTGATGGTCTTGGCGATAGGCGGCAGCTGGCTGAACACCTCGACGCTATAGATAACGGTGTAGCGTGGGAATTCGATACCGCCAATTCCATCGTTCGTAGCCTTGCAGAGGTAGTAGCCGTTGCCGCAGAGGTCGTTTTGCAGTTGCAGGCTGCCACCGGCGCTGTTGGCAGCTATGCTTGCCTTAACACGCACATACTGGCCTTTGCTTACATTGAAGACAATGTTTCGGTTACCGCCATAGAAGCAATATAGCCCTCCATTGTGAATATAGAAATTGTTTGTACCATCTTTTTCTTTGCCAGCCACGCCGAAATTGTCGTTCAGCACCTGTCCTGTAGCATCTACCAGTTTGTGGTAGTCTTGCTTGTTGTACTTGCCAAGGAGGTTTTCTGTCTGTGCGCGTGTTTCGTCGTCTTCCCAGTAGCTTGTCGATTTTATTTTGGTGAAGTCGATGCTCCAGTCGGCTGCGTCGTTCAGCAGGGGAATATAGTTGAGGGTGTGGGTGTTCTCTTTCGAATCGTTGTAGCCCAGTGCAGTGGCGTAGGCGGTGATGGTTTGCCCGCCATATACATTGAGAACCTGTCCTTCTACGTAGCGCAGGATGTCCTCGCCGTTGATGGAGTAGAAGTAGATTGTTGTCTCTGGCTTGGCCTGAAGTTGCGACATGTCGCTGCTGATGACTACCGAGTAGGTACCGTCATTGGCAGGTGTTGCAACGAAGGTAGGTGCAGGCAGCGTGAGGGTAGTGCCAGCTTCTACTTCCTGTTCTGCCACCTCGCCGGCATCATCCACGATATACGACACGGCCTTTATCGTCGAGGTCTTGCTGATGGTGAACGGCTCGGTATAGAGTTGTCGAGTTTCAGAAGTGGCCGGGTCACTGCCATCGGTGGTGTAGAAAGTCTCGGTGGAAGCCGTACCCTGACTGCCCACGCCGGGGGTGATAGCAATAGTTCGGCTGCCTTCGTTGGCGGTTACTACATGAATCGCAGGGGTACTTACGGTTTCATCTTGCGAAACAACACTGATGCTCACATTTGTGATGCAAACAGTTCCTTTATTCGTTCCAAAAAGTACATAGCTATCGGCAGGTGTGTCATCGGCCACAATATAGGCAGTGCCACTCTCAAGTGCTGTACCTTCTTCATTAGAAGTTCCGTAAGTTACTTTAGTCTTGGTTTCATCCTCGGCACGATAAACGATAGAATTTCTGAAGTAAAGAGGTGCGTCGCCTGCAAAAGTTATAATGAATTTGTCTCCAGGATTCAGATGCATGATACCCAACTTGCGGTCGGCATTGTTTTTGTTACAGAAAAGACCTGTGTATTTATGCGTAGGATAGGTCTTGTCGTTGACACTATAAAGACGCATCCAGAAATAATTGCTGCTACTCTTAAGTCCAATGCGATTGTTTAGTGTGTGAATATCTCCTGCACTGTTGCTCACGCTTGTGGCGTAAAGGTGTTGCTCTCCTTCGAAGAATGAGTTTCCGGAGGTGTTCAGCGTAGTGTAGCCTTCACCAGCCCACTGCTGTAAAGGGTACTTCTCCGCCGGCTGGTATCCGTCGAAGTACACAACTTCTGCTTCGCTGACAGCTCCTGATGCCGATACGCTATAGAAGTAATAAGTCGTCTCGTTGGGCATTTTTACGAAATTCTTCTCCATTTTCGTGCCCTGTGCTAATGGGTCGTCGTTGGCATTGGTGGTGTAGTATACGGTCACGTCGTTGTCGAGCGACGATGTGCCGGCCATGACGGTCTTCACCTTGCCCTCACCGCTGACGGTGGGCTTGGTCACCACCTCGTCGCCCATGGTCAGTTTTAGTTCATCGCCATCAAAGCGCAGGTCATACTTGTTGCCCACGCCCTCTACGATGAAGTCTTCCATGGGGTCGCCTTCATAGTTGTCGAGTGTTCCCAGCACGTATGTGCGGCCCTGGCTCAGTGCCGACACGGCCTTTATCTCAATCACCGGCTTCAAGTATTCCGGACCATAGTTTTCCCATGCCTCGCCGCTGTGTGTGCGCACAGTGAGCGTACCGATGTTCACTTGGTCGAAGCGGTTGTTCTTGGGATCCATCTGCAGCACGATACGTGCACCCTCGTGCATGTTCAGCGTGCCGATGGTGGTGGTGCCGAAGGCCTCGTCGCTGGTGTCGTCGGCATCGCTGATGTCACCGCTGACGGGGTAGAGCGTGGCGCCATACTCCATGGTGAGCAACTTCTTGATGGTGGCACCCGAGAAGAAGGTGGTGTGGCGGTTCATCCATACGTCGCTGCCCATGAGCTTGCCACGGAAGCGCAGCGTGCCGCCCCAGATGTTGGTCTCGCCCGTATAGCTGAACTCGCGTGCCGTCAGCTTCAGCAGGCCGTCGCCCTGCTTCACCAGGCGGGTGGTGCCCGTGATGTCGCCCTTGCCGTTTTCGTCGCCCAGCTGCGTGGCGTTATAGCTGTAGGCGATGCCGTTGTTGTTGTCGCTGCCCGACACCACCGAGTTCACGCTGACGGTGATGACCTGCGGGCTGATGCCGGCGGCATCGATGCCCACGGAAGCAGCATCGCAGAGCAGCACGTGCTTGCCATTCTGCGCCGTGGTGATGGTGCTGCCCGAGGCAATCTCGGTGCGCCCCTGCATGGTGAGGGGTGGGGGAGCGGTGGTGAGTCCCTCTGTCTCGCCGAGGAAGTAGCTCAGGTGGGGTGGCTGGTTGTAGGCCATCATCTGCCACACCATAGCCTGGCGGTACTGGTGGTCGAACCACAGGCAGGGCAGGGAGTAGTTGGTGCCCATGCCCGTGGCATAGACGCGGATGTTGGTGCCACAGCGCACCACCATCTCCTCACGCCAGTCGCCGATGATGTCGCCCATGAAGCAGGCATTGTTCTTTGAGTCGTTGTTCATGTTGCAGCCATTAGAGGTGAACAGGCGAGGGTGGCCAGGCTTATAAACAGCAGCTTCTTTTGCCGTACCGGGGCTGTCGAGAATCTCCGAGCAGAGGTCTCCGTCCCAGAAGATGCGGAAGTTCAGCTTACCCCATTCTATGAAGCTGTCGCCGCCAAGTTCGTCGATGAGTGTGTTGCTGCGCAGCGATGCAATCATGCCGCTGCTCACCGAGCGTCCCTGGCAGCCGGGGTAGTCGTTGGTGAAGTTGGCCATCAGGGCGCGACCGTCATCGCCGCTGCCGTCATGCTTATAGTAAATCTCGCTGGTGGTGGCGTTGCGGTAGTTGCAACCATACCTGCCTCGCTTCTCCTCCAGACAGCCAAGGAACTCCAGCCCCTTGCGGTAGGGGTCGAAGTCTGAAACATGTTGTGCGTCGCCATGGCCATAGCCAGTGGTGGAGAGACCCTTGCCATTGTCGTCGATGACCATCGAGCCATACACAATCTCGTCGCGGCCATCCTCGTCGACATCGGCCACAATGAAATTGTGGTAGCCGTTGCCATACCATGCGCTCGAGCTGCTGTTGCAGTTCCAGCGCCACAGCTCTCTCCAGGTGTGGCTGCTGCGGTCGAGGTTCATGGCAATCATCTTGTGGCGGGTGTAGATGCCGCGACCGAGGAAAAGGCTGGGCTTGCGGCCGTCGAGATAGGGCGCGCCCAAGAAGTGCTTCGTCGAGCGGTGGCCGTAGTTGTCGCCCCATGCCTTTTTCAGGTCAGTCTCGCCGCTTTCCAGACGCTTCAAGGGGTATTCCGACTGTTGGTAGAGGGCACCCGTCTTACCATTCATATATATAAGGTATTCGGCTCCTGTGTGGGTCCAGGCATACTGCCAGTCGGTGGTCGAGAAGGTGTTGCGTGTGTTCACCGTCATGTCGCCGATGGTGTAGAGTCGTGTCTTGCCGTCACTGCCGTATACAATCATATTGTCGGCACCGCGCAGCACTACTTCGGCCTTTCCGTCCTCGTCCCAGTCGAAGGCGATGATGTCTATCTCGGTAGAGTTGAGGCTCACCATGTTGGGGCCGCAGTCTATGCGCCACATCAAGTCGGCTTTGCCCGTCTGCCAGTTTACGTCGTAAGCATCAAGCACTACAAATTGCGTACTGCTCTCCGGGTAACAGACTCCCGTGAGGGCTGTCGAGGCATCTAAGGTGTTCAGCCGCTTGATGATGATTTCCAGCTGCCCGTCGCCGTCGAGGTCGGCCATCTCGGCATCGTTGGGACTGTAGTTGGCAGTCACGTCGGCCCCGGTGCGGTCGTAGACCGGTGCCAGCTGTATGTCTAAGTAGCCGTAGGCGAAGCGGTGGCTGTTGTCGGGCTTGTAGGCATTGCCTGCCCATGGTTTCATGGCAGTGCTTTTGGCTTGCTCGATGCCATTCACAACTGCAGCTACCTGATAAGAGGGCGATGTGCTGCCTGCGCTATTGTCGGCGAAAGTGGTGACGGTGAGGTTGGTGCCAATCTTAGAGTCACCGCGATAGAGGTTGTAGGTCACGTCGTAGTACTCATCGGCCAGTCGTCGCCAGCTCACTAAGTTCGAGTTGCTGTTGCCGACGACTCCCGTCGGCACGACTACCAGCCCTCTGTCCAGCTGGTCGGTGAATCGTTGCGCCATGCCTGCTTGGCAAAAGCCCAGCAAAATGGCCAGCATTAGTAGTAGTTTTTTCATTTTTTAGTTATAGTTAATTATTAAATTGTTGTAATGTAGTAAATCGGTGCAAAATTACAAAAAAGAATGTGAATAACAGCCGAAGAAATGCAAAAAATACATTGTTTTCTGATTTTCATTGCATCGTAGTGAAGAGCTGGAGCAGATAGAATCCAGCAACCGCCTCTGTCTCGAAGATTGACGGATGGAGATGAAATGTAAAAATAATTCATGAAAAACAGTACCTTCTGGACGAGGCATTCTAGAACCGCTGTGATGCCGCCTATGCTTCTTTGCGATGCCGTTGTGCGTCGGTGATGAGGTCGCAAAGCCCACCCGAGGGTGCAACGGAGGCTCATCGAGGTGCTGAAACAGTAAGTTTCGCAGTGCAATCCAGCCTTCCTTGTCTGCCAATCTAGCCTTGATTGCAAGCCGATTCAGCCTGAATTGCAAGATGATGAAGAGCATAATAAGGTGAAATGAACGTAAGTGACTGATCTCCTGCTTGTTATGAAAACCCGTGAGAATCGCCTGTACGAAGGCCGATGGCCGTTTGCTGACCGCCGTGCGATTCTCAGCGGGGCATTTGTAAAGATTTTTCATAAGACACAGCAGGAAACCACAATAATCGGTATCGTCATTTTTTCCTTCGGATATTGCAAAAAACGTGAAAAGCAAGGCCGATTGTTTGCTGAATTCATTTTTTTATTGTACTTTTGCGCCAATATTGAACTGTGGGAATGAATAGAACCCACCTTAAAAATCAGAAAACTATGGCAACACCAGTAGAATTTAAGTATGCCCCGATGTTTCAGCTGGGCGAAGACAAGACCGAGTACAGACTATTGAGCAAGGAAGGCGTGAGCGTGTCCGAGTTCGAAGGCAAGCCGATTGTGAAGGTGAGCCGTGAGGCTCTCACGCTGTTGGCCGAGCAGGCTTTCCACGACGTAGAGTTCATGCTGCGTCGCGAGCACAACCTGCAGGTGGCCGCTATCCTGAGCGACCCCGAGGCCAGCGAGAACGACAAATATGTGGCCCTGCAGTTCCTGCGCAATGCCGACGTGGCAGCCCGTGGTGTGCTGCCTTTCTGTCAGGACACCGGCACCGCCATCATTCACGGCGAGAAAGGCCAGCAGGTGTGGACCGGCTTCGACGACGAAGAGGCACTGAGCCGTGGCGTATACAACACGTTCACGCACGACAACCTGCGCTATTCCCAGAATGCGCCGCTCACGATGTACGACGAGGTGAACACCCGCTGCAATCTGCCCGCACAGATCGACATCGAGGCCACCGAGGGAGCAGAATACCGCTTCGTGATGGTGGCCAAGGGCGGCGGCTCGGCCAATAAGACCTATTTCTATCCTATGACCAAGGCCACGATACAGAACGAAGGCACGCTGCTGCCCTTCCTCGTGGAGAAGATGAAGAGCCTGGGCACCGCCGCCTGCCCGCCCTACCACATCGCCTTCGTCATCGGCGGCACCTCGGCAGAGAAGAACCTGCTCACGGTGAAGCTTGCCTCGATAAAATACTACGACTCGCTGCCCACCACGGGCGACGAGACCGGTCGTGCCTTCCGCGACACCGACCTGGAGCAGAAACTGCTGGACGAAGCCCACAAGATAGGACTGGGCGCACAGTTCGGCGGCAAGGCCCTGGCCCACGACATACGCGTGGTGCGACTGCCCCGCCACGGTGCCTCATGCCCCATCGGCATGGGCGTGAGCTGCTCGGCCGACCGCAACATCAAGGCGAAGATCAACAAGGACGGCATCTGGATAGAGAAAATGGACTCGAACCCTTCGGAGCTCATTCCCGCCGAATATGCCAAACCCGGCGAGGGCGCCAAGGGCATAGAGATAGACCTGAACCAGGGCATCGATGCCGTGCGCAGGGAGCTGACGAAGTACCCCGTGTCGACACGCGTCAACCTGAAGGGCACCATCATCGTGGCGCGCGACATTGCCCATGCCAAGCTGAAGGCACGTCTCGATGCCGGCGAGGGCATGCCCGAATACTTCAAGAAATATCCCGTGCTCTATGCCGGACCCGCCAAGACTCCCGAAGGATACCCCTGCGGTTCGATGGGACCCACCACGGCCAATCGCATGGACCCCTACGTAGACGAGTTCCAGGAGCAGGGAGCCTCACTCGTGATGATTGCCAAGGGCAACCGCTCGCAGGTGGTGACCGATGCCTGCCAGAAACACGGTGGATTCTACCTCGGCACCATCGGCGGCGTGGCGGCTGTGCTCTCGCAGAGCAGCATCAAGAGCATAGAATGCGTGGAATATCCCGAGCTGGGCATGGAGGCCATCTGGAAAATCGAGGTGGAAGACTTCCCCGCCTTCATCCTCGTCGACGATAAGGGCAACGACTTCTTCAAGCAGCTCAAGCCCTGGACGCCGGCATGTGCTATAAGGGAATAAGAAAATATAAGCCACAGACAATGAGACGAGAGGCAAAAAACACATACGGGCACAAGAAAACAATGAAAATACCGGCAAGAAGGCTGATGGGGTTGTCGCTGGCCGTGTGTGGCCTGCTGTTCTGCAGCGTGGAGGCCCATGCCGTGAGGGCCAAGGGCGGTTGGCACAGCTACCGCCAGCCCGACGGTACGGCCATCATGGTAGACCTTCGGGGCGACGAGCATTTCCACTACTACGTCACCCCAAGCGGCAGGCATCTCGTGGCCGACGCTGAGGGCTGGCTCAAGCCGCTGAGCGAGACACAGTGGGAGCAACAGCAGACACGGGCCAGGGCGTTGATGCCCAAGAAACTGTCGCCGATGACCATCGAATGGGACTCTACCAAGGTGTACCGCTCACCGGTGGTGCTCATCAGCTTCAGCGACCGCGACTTCCATCCCGACTTCTCGGTGGCCTACTACGACAGTCTGTTCAACGTGCGAGGCTTCAACAAAGGTAAGGGCAAGGGCTGCGTGGCCGACTACTTCCGCGAGCAGAGCGGAGGACTGCTCAACTTGCAGTTCGATGTGTTTGGCCCCGTCAAGGTGCCCTACGCCATGAAAGAGGGCGAAAACTGTTATACTTCTATTTTTAGCGAGGCCGTGAAGAAAATCGTAGACTCGCTCCAGGTAGACCTGTCGACCTACGACTGGGACAGCGACGGAACGGCCGAGCAGGTGGTGTGCATCACTGCAGGCTATGGCGGCAACGACTCATCGAAGGAAGCTTCAGGATGTATCTGGCCGCGCACGGGAACTTTCACGACCATCAGCACCCCCACCGGCTCGATTTACAAGTACACGGCCAGCTGCGAGATGTGGGCAAGCGACGAACGCTCTTGCGGCATCGGCACCATCTGCCACGAGTTCACACACTGCCTCGGACTGCCCGACCTCTATCCTACCTCTGGCAGCGAATATTCGGTGCTCGACGAGTGGTCGCTCATGGACGGAGGCAATTATACCAACAAAGGCTGGTGCCCGCCAAACTTCTCGCCACACGAGAAGATGCTGATGGGATGGCTCACACCCATCGAGCTGACAGAGGCCACGAGGATAGACAGTCTGAAGCCCGTGTCGGAAGGCGGAGAGACCTATCGCGTGAGCCACACCGACAACGAGTACTACCTGCTGCAGAACAGGCAGTGGACAGGCTGGGATTTGCGCACCCCTGGACACGGCCTGCTCATCTGGCACGTAGACTACCTGCAGTCGGCATGGAAGGCCAACACGCTGAACAACTCGCCGTCGCACCATCGCTATGAACTCGTGCATGCCGACAACATGGACTATAACGACTGGGACGAACTTGTGGGCAACAACTCGCCATACGTTGGCGGGCACAGCACCATACTAAGCACCTCGCCCTATCCGTTGACCGGCGACGAGCGAGAGAACCGGCGCCTTACCGACACCTCGACGCCGGCGGCACAGATGTTCAACCGCAACGACAGCGGCAGCAACATGCTCTCGAAGCCTATCGTGCATATAGAGGAGAGCGAAGAGGGACTCATCAGCTTCGACTTCATGAAAGGCGAGGACATTGCCGACGGCATTGCCAATGTGGCTGCAAAGCCTGCTGCCCCCTGCGGTTACTACGACCTGAGTGGCAGAAAGATAGTACAGCCACTGACAAGGGGCATCACCATTGAGCGAACGCCAGAGGGGGTGAAAAAGCTAAGGAGATGAAGAGAGCTGAGGCTTGCCATCGTCCACTCATAGAACTCTAAACACAAATAGTATTTAAACTACATTTAATTTTTTTCTACTTATGAGACTGATTATTGAACCGAACTATGAACTGATGTCGCAATGGGCCGCCAACTATGTGATAGAACGCATCAACGCCGCAAAACCCACGAAAGAGAAACCTTTCGTGCTCGGCCTGCCCACGGGCAGCAGTCCCATCGGCATGTACCGCGCACTGGTGAAAGCATGCCAGGAGGGCCGTGTGTCGTTTAAGAACGTGCTCACCTTCAACATGGACGAATATGTGGGACTGCCCGAGGAGCACCCCGAGAGCTACCACTCGTTTATGTTTACTAATCTCTTCAACCACATCGACTGCCCCAAGGAAAACATACACATACTTAACGGCAACGCTCCCGACCTGGCCGCCGAATGCGCCCACTATGAGCAGATGATTGAGGAGGCCGGCGGCATAGACCTCTTCCTCGGAGGCATAGGTCCCGACGGACACATCGCGTTCAACGAGCCGGGCAGCAGTCTGCAAAGCCGCACACGGCAGAAGACGCTGACCACCGACACCATCATTGCCAACAGCCGCTTCTTCGAGGGCGACATCAACAAGGTGCCCAAGACGGCGC
>CAMJLB010000053.1 GCA_946406555.1 uncultured Prevotellaceae bacterium
ACCGCTCGGGGCGCACCGGCCGCGCCGGCAAGAAGGGCACCAGCATCAGCATCGTGCACACGAAGGAGAAACACAAGATACGCGCCATCGAGAAGGAGATTGGCAAGGAGTTCGTGGAGCAGCAGATTCCCCAAGCCGAGGAAATATGCAAGAAGCAGCTGTACAAGGTGATGGACCAGATTGTGAAGACCGACGTGAACGACGACGAGATAGCGCCTTTCATGCAAGACATCAGCCGCTATTTCGAATATATCGACAAGGAGGAAATCATCAAGAAAATCGTGTCGCTCGAGTTCGGCAAGTTCCTCGCCTACTATGCCGACGCGCCTGAGATTGCCCCCGTGAGCCGCAAGGAGCAGCAGGCGGCCAAGCCGCAGACCGACCGGCAGAAGCGCATGAACAAGGCACAGCCGGGCTACCACCGCCTATTTATCAACCTGGGCAAGCGCGACGGCTTCTTCCCCGGCGTGCTCATGCAGACGCTCAACCGCTACGTGGGCGGGCGTCAGGAGGTGGGCCACATCGACCTGCTCGACACCATCTGCTTCTTCGAGGTGCCCGAACAGGATGCCCGCAAGGTGGCCACCCAGCTCACCGGCATTCGCTACAAAGGGCGCACCGTGCGCTGCAACAGTGAGGAAGAGGGGAGCAAGCCCGCTGCCAAAGGCGCGCCAAAGACTGAAAAGACTGCAGGGAAACGCAGAGGGGATAGCCCCCAGAAAGCCAGACCGGCGGCGAAAGGCGCAAAGAAGCGCGGCTCCTTCGACGACGGAGAATGGGTGAACCCTCACCGCAAGATGAAGAAGGACGACTGGAAGCAGCTCATCAGCGGCGTGCAGCTGAAAGGCGAGCAGCCCGACTTCACCGAGGAAGGATGGGCACGACGCAAGCCAAAAAAGAAAAAATAAAGGGCACAATGAGTGTTGTTTTGAAAATAAAGTTGTACTTTTGCACCCATTATGACACTCAACTATATCTGGATAGCATTTTTCCTCATCGCATTCTGCGTAGCACTGGTGCGATTGGTTGTCTTCGGCGACTTCGAGGTGTTTCCTGCCATGATGGACTCCACCTTCAGCTCGTCGAAGACTGCGTTTGAGATTTCGCTCGGCCTCACGGGCGTTCTCTCGCTCTGGCTCGGCATCATGAAGATAGGCGAGCGCGGCGGGCTGGTCAATGCCCTGGCGCGGCTGCTCAGCCCTGTGTTCGTGAAGCTCTTCCCCGACATTCCCAAGGGTCACCCCGTCACGGGCAGCATCTTCATGAACGTGGCGGCCAACATGCTGGGGCTCGACAATGCGGCCACACCCTTGGGGCTGAAGGCCATGGAGCAGCTGCAGGAGCTGAACCCCAAGAAAGACGTGGCCACCAACCCGATGATCATGTTTCTGGTGCTCAACACCAGCGGCCTCACCATCATTCCCATCTCCATACTGGTCTACCGGGCACAGATGGGGGCCGCCCAGCCCACCGATGTGTTCATACCCATTCTGCTGGCCACCTTCTTCTCTACGTTGGCGGGCATCATCGTCACCTCGCTCTATCAGCGCATCAACCTCGTCAACCGCACCATGCTGCTCGCCCTGGGCACCTGCTGCCTGCTGGTGGCCGCCACGATCTGGGGCTTCAGCCAGCTCGACCCCGCGAAGATGAACGTGGTGAGCACCACCGTGGCCAACATTCTGCTCATGACCATCATCGTCGTGTTTATCCTGGCGGGCATGCGCAAGCGGGTCAACGTCTACGATGCCTTCATCGAGGGTGCCAAGGAGGGCTTTACCACGGCCGTGCGCATCATTCCCTATCTGGTGGCCATTCTCGTGGCCATCGGCGTGTTCCGTGCCTCCGGAGCCATGGACTACCTCATCCAGGGCATCGGCTCCGGCATCGGGGCCATGGGCTTCGACAGCCAGTTTGTGGGGGCTCTGCCCACGGCGCTGATGAAGCCCCTGAGCGGCAGCGGCGCACGCGGCATGATGGTCGATGCCATGACCACCTACGGTGCCGACTCGTTTGTGGGCCGGCTGAGCTGCATCTTCCAGGGCAGCACCGACACCACCTTCTATATACTGGCCGTCTACTTCGGTTCGGTGGGCATCCGCCACACCCGCCATGCCGTGGCCTGCGGCCTGATGGCCGACTTTGCCGGCATCATCGCCGCCATCGCCATCTGCTATATGTTCTTCGCCTAAGCAACTGTAAGAATAAGAATAATGTCAAAACTTTCATCCTTGGCCAAAGACACAGCCATCTACGGCCTGTCGAGCATCGTTGGCCGTTTTCTCAACTATCTGCTGGTGCCCCTCTATACGGCCAAGCTGTCGGCTGCCTCGGGCGGCTACGGCATCATCACCAATATGTATGCCTATACGGCCCTCATCCTGGTGCTGCTCACCTTCGGCATGGAGACCACCTACTTCCGCTATACCAACAAGACGCATGAAGACAGCATGCGCGTCTACTCTACCACGCTGCTCAGCGTGGGTGGCGTGTCGCTCGCCTTCGTGGCGCTGGTGCTGCTGCTCATCTCGCCCGTCAGCCGGTTCATGGGCTATGCCGACCACCCTTCCTACGTGTGGGTCATGGCCGTCACCGTGGCCATCGACGCCACGCTGTGCATTCCCTTCGCCTACCTGCGACAACAGAAGAAGGCCATCAAGTTTGCGGCACTGAAGCTTTTCAACATCGCGCTCAGCATCCTGCTCAACATCATTTACTTTGCCTGGCTCGACGGCGACGACGTGGGCTACGCCTTCTACATCAACCTGGCGTGCTCGGCAACGCTCGCCCTGCTCATGTACAAGGAGTTCACCGGCTTCAGCTACGTGTTCGACCGTGCCCTCCTGCGCCGCATGCTGCGCTACGCCTGGCCCATCCTCTTCCTGGGCATCGCGGGCATACTGAACCAGGCTGCCGACAAGATGCTCTTCCCCTACATCTACAAGCAGCCCGATGCCATGCAGCAGCTGGGCATCTATGGGGCATGTGCCAAGGTGGCCATGATCATGGCCATGATCACCCAGGCCTTCCGCTATGCCTACGAGCCCATCGTCTTCGCCGGCGTGAAAGACAAAGACCAGCACGAGATGTATGCCAAGGCCATGAAGTATTTCGTCATCTTCACCCTGCTGGCCTTCCTCATGGTCATAGCCTATCTCGACGTGCTGAAGCTCTTCATCATTCAGAACCGCGACTACTGGTCGGGACTGAAGGTAGTGCCCATCGTCATGGTAGCCGAGATAATGATGGGCGTCTACTCGAATCTCTCCGTATGGTATAAGGTGACCGACCGCACCATCTGGGGTGCCATCTTCTCGGGCGTGGGCTGTGCGGTGCTGCTACTGGTCAACGTTGTCTTCGTGCCCCGCTATGGCTATATGGCCTGCGCATGGGGCGGCGTGGCAGGCTATGGCGTGGCCATGATTTCCTCCTACGTCGTGGGCCAGAAGTACTATCCCCTCGACTATCAGCTGGGCAGCATGGCGCGCTACACCGTGCTCACCGCCCTGCTCTTCGTGGCCATGCAGTGGTCGCGCCACGACCTGCCGCTATGGGCGGCTCTCGCCGTAAACACCGGTCTCGTGGCCATCTTCGCCGCCTACGTGGTGAAGAACGACTTCCCACTGAGCCAACTGCCCAAAGTGGGGAAATACTTCAAGCGCCGTTAGGGCCTTGGGCGGCGCGGTGTATTCTCTTCAGCAACATCTGCTTAGAGTAGAGCAGGGCGCCCAATACAGGAGTGGGCATCTTGTGAAGCATGACCGTCCAGAGTTTCTGCCTTGTGCCGTGGCTGAATGTCAGGTCGGGGATGGCGGCCTTGAGAAAATCTATTGCCTGCACCACTTCCGACAGCCCGTTGAGGTGACCGCATAGAAATGGGTTATGGTTGGCAATATAAGAATAGCGGAGACGTGCCTGTACAGCTGGTAGCTCCACAAGATGTCTTCATAGACGATTCCGGGCGTGAAATACAGGTGGTGGTTCACGATGAGCTCGCGCCTGATCAGCCTGTTCCACACAAAGCATTTTTTCTCGCTCAGCAACCATTTCCTCGCATCGTGTCCGTTTTCCATGAACCGATTTTCTTGAAAATCGTATCTTAAATGCCATTTTGTGCGTCCTAAAATGTATATTTATGGCAGATTCCTTTTTCCGTTTCAGTTATTTTGGCTATCTTTGCATAGTTTTTCATAAAAGCAAAAATAAGACAGCGTAATAATTACAATCCTACTTATACTCACAAGATGATACAATCGATGACGGGCTACGGCAAAGCCGTCGTAGCCTACAAGGACAAGAAAATCTGTGCCGAGGTGAAGTCGCTGAACTCCAAGCAGCTCGACCTGCAGGCCCGCATCGCCCCCCTCTACCGCGAGAAGGAGATGGAGATACGCCAGATGATTGCCACCGCCCTGGAGCGTGGCAAGGTAGACTTCTCGCTGTGGATAGAGAAAGACGAGGGCGTCGATGCCACCACCGTGAACGGCGGGCTGATAGACAACTACTACCGGCAGCTGAAGAGCATCTGCCAGGCGTCGGGCATACCCGAGCCGCAAGACTGGCTGCAGACGCTGACGCGCATGCCCGACGTGCTGGCCAAGGCCGAAGTAGAGGAACTCTGCGACGAGGAGTGGGCCGCCGCCCGCCAGGCCGTGGAGCAGGCCATCGGGGCCCTCGTAGACTTCCGCAAGCAGGAGGGGGCCGCCCTGCAGCTGAAGTTCAGCGAGAAGATAGACAACATTGAGCGACTCATGGCCGAGATTGAGCCATACGAGAAGAGCCGCGTAGAGAAAATAAGGCAGCGCATCACCGACGGACTGCAGCAGCTGCCGGGCGTAGACTTCGACAAGAACCGGCTGGAGCAGGAACTCATCTACTATATTGAGAAACTCGACATCAGTGAGGAGAAGCAGCGACTGGCCAACCACCTGAAATACTTCCGCCAGACCATGCACGACGGACACGGGCAAGGCAAGAAGCTGGGATTCATTGCCCAGGAGATGGGGCGCGAAATAAACACCACCGGCTCGAAGAGCAACCAGGCGGAGATGCAGAACATCGTGGTGCAGATGAAAGACGAGCTCGAGCAGATAAAGGAACAGGTGCTCAACGCACTATAACCCCACACAAACAGACAGCAGCCATGGCAACGATTTTTGCAGAACCCTACAGGCTGATGCAAGGCAAACAGCTCGTAGAGACCACCGAGAACGGAACGACCATCACCCCCGTCGCCTCGCTCACTCCCGTCGATTTCAGCGAAGGTGTGGCCAAGATTGTACTGCACAGGGGCAAGGAAGGGTATGTAGACAAGAGCGGACAGCTGCTCTTTACCTGCGACCACGGCGGCGACTTCCACGACGGGCTGGCTTTCGTAAGGAACGCTGGCCAGGAGGGATATGTCGACAAGACCTTCCGCATGGTAATCACTTCGCAGTGGGACGAGGCTGAACCCTTCAGCGAAGGGCTGGCCAAAGTCTGCTTCGGCGAGAGATACGGATTCATCGACACCACCGGGCGCGTCGCGGTGCCCTGCCAATGGGAAGCAGCCTACGACTTCTGCGAGGGCATGGCATGGGTGATGGACGTCAACGAGCAGTGGGGCTGCATCGACATGAGAGGGAGGCTGGTCATTCCCTGCAGATACGACGAGCCGAACAACTTCAGCGAGGGACTGGCCTGTGCCTACGATTTCCCAAACCATGAGATGTTCTATCTCGACAAGACCGGGCGGAAAGTATTCAACGTGGAGGTGGGCGACGAGCTGGGCGATTTCAGTGAAGGCATTGCCGCCGTGAGCGGCTATGGCTTCATCGACAGGCAGGGCAACCTGCTCTTCGAAGACCCCGAAGTGCAGTATGCCACCTTCTCTGAAGGCGTGGCAGCTGTTTGCCGCAATGGCCACTGGGGATTCATCGACCATAGCAACCGCACCATCATACCCTTCGAATGGGACGAGGCGCACGACTTCGCCGAGGGGCTGGCCGCAGTGGAGGATGCCGGCGGGCGATATGGCTTCATCGACCATTCGGGCCGCACCGTGATTCCCTGCTTCTGGAATCATGCGCGCTCCTTCAGCGAGGGGCTGGCCTGCGTGTCGCTCGGCAACCGCTCTTATTTCATCAACAAACAGGGCAACGTGCTCTGCACCATAAAAGAACAGTAAACATGCAAAAAGGAAAACTTCTGATATTCTCGGCCCCCAGCGGCAGCGGCAAGAGCACCATCGTAAACTGGCTCATGCAGGAGCACCCCGACCTGCGACTCTACTTCAGCATCTCGGCCACCAGCCGCCCCCCGCGCGGCACCGAGCAGAACGGCGTGGAGTACTTCTTCCTCTCGCCAGCAGCGTTCCGTGAGAAGATACGGCAGGACGAGTTCCTGGAATACGAGGAGGTGTACCCCGACCGCTTCTACGGCACACTGAAGGCGCAAGTGGAGCGACAACTCGAAGCCGGACAGAACGTGGTGTTCGACGTCGACGTGAAGGGCGGCCTCAACATCAAGCGCTTCTATGGCCAGCGGGCCATGAGCCTCTTCATTCAGCCGCCGTCGGTAGCAGAGCTGCGCCGACGCCTGGAGCACCGCGCCACCGACACCCCCGAGGCCATAGAGAGCCGGCTGGCAAAGGCTGAATACGAAATGAGCTTCGCCCAGCAGTTCGACCACATCGTGGTAAACGACGAGCTGGAGCAGGCCAAGCAGACCACACTGCAACTGGTGAGCAGCTTCCTATGCGGATAGGGCTCTTCGGCGGGTCGTTCAATCCCATACATGTGGGCCACATGGCCCTGGCACGGCAGCTGCGACGGCTGGCCGTCCTCGACGAGGTATGGCTGATGGTGTCGCCGCAGAACCCCCTGAAGCAGGGGCGCAGCGACCTGCTCGACGACCAGCTGCGCTACCAGATGGCACGCCTCGCCCTGCACGGCGAAGAGGGGCTCAGGGCCAGCAGCTACGAACTGCGCCTGCCCCGGCCCTCCTACACATGGAACACGCTGCAGCACCTGCACGCCGACTACCCGCACCACGAGTTCACCCTGCTCATAGGCGGCGACAACTGGCAGCTCTTCCCTCGGTGGTATCGTGCGGCCGACATACTGGCCACCCACCGCATCGTGGTCTACCCGCGCCAAGGCTGCCAGCCCGACCGCACAAGCCTGCCGGAAAACGTGCAGGTGGCCGACATGCCGCTGCTCGACATCTCGAGCACGGCCATCAGGGACCGCGTGGCCCAAGGTCTGTCCATCGACGGTATGGTGCCGGCCCAGATAGCGATGCTCGTGAGGCGGCTCTACTGAAGACGGCGCCACGACGATTCACAATCTGTTTATGTAAGACGCAAAGCAAATGGACAAAAAAATCATTGAGACCGACATTGAGAAGGCAAGGCAATGGGCCAGCGGAGAATTCCTGGAAGGTGCCGTGCTGATGCTCGACCAGCTGGCCGGTGCGCCTTTCCCCACCGAGCCGAGGCGCATGAGCTTCGTGCTCATTGCCATGTGCACCCGCGGGCAGGTGAAATACAAAATGGACACGCAGGAGCTGGCCGTAGGGCCTGGCGACCTGATCGTGGTCAGCGAGCGGCATGTCATCGACAGCTATCTGGCCTCGCCCGACATGGAAGGATTGTGCATGATGATCTCCGTGCCCTTCATCAATGAGATCATACACGACGTGAGCGACGCCTCGGCCATGTATCTTTTCACGCAGAACCACCCCGTCATCGCGCTTTCCGAGCGCGACCAGCAGGTGTTCAGCGAGTACTTCTACGTCATTCGCAGGAAAATAGCCGAGACGGGCAACCACTTCAGGCGCAGTCTGGTGCGTGCGCTCATGCTCGCCATGTTCTACGACCTGAGCAATGTGGTCTACCAGTCGAGGCAGCTCTCTGCCAAGAGCCAGTCGCGGCCGAATGCCATCTTCACGCAGTTCCTCAAGCTGGTAGAAGCGCACTGCAAGAACGAGCGGCGCGTGGGCTGGTATGCCCAGCAGATGTGCATCACGCCGAAATACCTGTCGGAGATGGTGAAGCAGGCCAGTCTGCGCACCCCTAACGACTGGATAGACAACTACGTGATAAGGGAGCTGAGCGTGCAGCTGAAAAACTCCAACAAGAGCATCAAGGCGATTGCCGAAGAGCTGAACTTCCCCAACCAGTCGTTCCTCGGCAAATATTTCAAGGAGCATGTGGGAATGAGCCCCAGCGACTATAGAAGGAAATAGTCCCCCAAAAAACTTCGAAAAACTGCTATTAACATAAACAAGTCACGACAATGAAGAAACTACTCACAATGGCACTGGCAGCGCTCTGTCTGGGTGCCCACGCACAGCAGAACCCCATTCTGCCAGAGATGCACGCCGACCCGGAGGTGCTGGCCGACGGCGGCCGTTACTACATCTACTCCACCACCGACGGCGCACCGGGCTGGGGTGGCTACTACTTCACCTGCTACTCGTCGAAAGACCTCAGGCAGTGGCGCTACGAGGGCATCATCCTCGACCTGAAGAAAGACACGCAATGGGCCAAGGGCAACGCCTGGGCACCGGCCATCGAGAAGAAGAACGGCAAGTACTACTTCTATTATAGCGGCGACCAGGGCGAGCGCAAGGCCATCGGCGTGGCCGTCAGCGACAGTCCCACCGGACCCTTCCGCGATTTCGGGCGGCCCATCGTAGACAAACGGCCCAAAGGGCAGAAAAACGGGCAGCAGATAGACGTAGACGTGTTTACCGACGACGACGGGCAGAGCTATCTCTACTGGGGCAACGGCTACATGGCCGGCGCCAAGCTCAACGACGACATGACCTCGATAGACACCACCACCATCGTGCGCATGACGCCACGCGGCGGCACCCTGCAAGACTATGCCTACCGCGAGGCGCCATACGTGTTCAAGCGCAACGGCATCTACTACTTCCTCTGGAGCGTCGACGATACAGGCTCGCCCAACTACCACGTGGCCTACGGCACGGCGAAGTCGCCCCTCGGACCCATTGAGGTGGCCAAGGAGCCGGTCATTCTGCAGCAGCGGCCCGACCAGAAAATTTATGGCACGGCCCACAACTCGGTGCTGCGCATACCGGGGAAAGACAAATGGTACATCGTCTATCACCGCATCAACCCCGCCTATCTCGACAAGAAAGACGGGCCGGGCTTCCATCGCGAAGTGTGCATAGACCCCATGGAGTTCGAGAAAGACGGGCGCATAAAGCCCGTGACACCCACCAACTGACAACGAAGATTGTTTGCATCTTTGCCATCAAAACGAAAACTGCCATGATTAAGAACCGCTATATCCGCTTCGACTGGGCTGCGAAGTACATGCTTCGCAACAAGGCCGACTTTGCCATCTTCGAGGGTCTCATCTCTGTGCTGGTAAAGGAAAAAGTGACCATCGTGGAACTGCTCGACACCGAGTCGAACAAGGAGAGGCACGACGACAAGTACAACCGTGTGGACATCAAGGCGAAGAACTCCAAGGGAGAGATTATCCTGGTGGAGATACAGCAGACGCGCGAATACGACTACCTGCAACGCATGATCTACGGTGTGGCAAAGGCCATCACCGAGCACATGAACAGCGGCGATGCCTACAGGAACGTGAAGAAGGTGTTCAGCATCAACATCATCTACTTCAACATGGGCGAGGGCGAAGACTACCTCTACCATGGGCAGGCCACGCTGAAGGGCGTGCATACGAACGACAGCCTGAAGCTGACCGACTACGAGCGCGACGACCTGCACGTGCTTTCGCCCGAGCAGGTGTTCCCCGAGTATTTCGTCATTCGCGTCAACGTGTTCGACAAGCCCACCGTCAACGGCTGGCTGGAGGAGTGGATGGACTACCTGAAGAACGAGCGCATCAACCCCGACACCACCGCCCCCGGCCTGCAGGAAGCCCGCAAGCGGCTCGACCTGCTGCGGATGACCGATGCCGAACGCCGCCGCTACGAACACGACATCGACACCCTGGTGCGCGACACCGACGTGATGCGCACACAGCTGCTCGAAGCCGAAATCAAGGGACGCAAGAAGGGACTGGCCGAGGGTCGCGAGAAGGGACTGGCCGAGGGTCGCGAGAAGGGACTGGCCGAGGGTCGTGCCGAAGGTCGTGCCGAAGGTGCAGGAGAGGCCAAGCGTGAGAATGCCCGCCGCATGAAGGCCGACGGCATGCCCGCAGAACTGATAGCCAAATACACGGGGCTTGATGTGAACGAAATCGAAAGCTTGTAATCTGCCTCATAGCACACAGATAGCCCTTTATTGAACATTGTCAGCAAAAAAATCCGAATCGCTTGGCGGTTCGGATTTTTTGTCGTATCTCTGCCCCGTGCATCTTGGGTGCACATACATTTTTATTTGCTCAATCGCGCATCGAATTAGGACCTCGGAGAGTGAACGGGCAATGACAAACTACCATGAGGCATGCGTCTTAAAGCGCACGCTTCTCCATAGTAGTTTGTAGGTAGTCCTAAACCTGATGCGCGTATGGTGAAAGCCTGCGCTTTTCTTATGCCCATAGGTCAAGGGCGTAGGCTCCGCCACAAGAAAGGGCAGGGAGCGCCCGCCTCGGGAAGAAACAATTCTCTTTAGTATTAACCAAATAAAAATACTCCGCCATGGCGGGCGAACCACAAAAGAAGAGAGAGCTACGATAGCATCGTAACTCTCTGATTTTCAAAGTGGGCCATCTAGGGCTTGAACCTAGGACCTCCAGATTATGAGTCTGTTGCTCTAACCAACTGAGCTAAAAGCCCTCTTTACGGGTGCAAAGGTAAGCAGAAAATCTGAAACTGCCAAATTTTTTGCGTAAAAAGTCTTAAATACTTGCTCGAAACGGCGTTTTTAACTACCTTTGCGCCCAAAAAAGGAGCAACCTGAAATGGATATGAAAAATAATGTACGCACGCAGGGACTGACCGAGAGCGAGGTGGCCCAA
Source organism: uncultured Prevotellaceae bacterium (assembly GCA_946406555.1). GTDB lineage: Bacteria > Bacteroidota > Bacteroidia > Bacteroidales > Bacteroidaceae > Prevotella. The sequence continues at coordinate 10,944 of CAMJLB010000053.1, forward strand.
AGCCGGCAACAGCATGGCGAAAACGTGCTCACACCGCCAAAGCGGAAGTCGCTGTGGCGACTGTATCTTGAAAAATACGACGATCCGATCATCCGAATACTGCTCGTTGCAGCCGCCATCTCGTTGTGTCTGGCCTTTGTCAACGGCGAATATATCGAGACCATAGGCATCATCCTTGCCATTTTCTTTGCCACCACCGTGGGGTTCTACTTCGAGCGCGATGCCGCCCGCAAGTTCTCCATGCTCACCGCCCTTGGCGAGGAGCAGCGGGTGAAGGTGGTGCGCAGCGGCAAAGTGGTGGAGATAGCCCGCCGCGAGGTGGTGGTGGGCGACGTGGTGCTCATAGAGACCGGCGACGAGGTGCCCGCCGACGGCGAGCTCTTCGAGAGCACCGGCCTGCAGGTAGACGAGTCGAGCCTCACCGGCGAGCCCATGGCCAACAAGCACCCGCGCAACGGCGCCGTGGCAGCTGCCGCCGTGGGCCGCGATGCCATCGCGGCGGAAGGCGCAGCCTACCCACCCTACCTGCTGCTGCGCTCGTCGATGGTGATGGCCGGACAGGGACGCATGATGGTGACGGCCGTGGGCGACCAAACCGAGATAGGCAAGGTGGCACGCGAGGCCACCGAGATAAGCCAGGTGAAGACGCCGCTCAACCTGCAGCTCGACCGGCTGGCCAGCCTCATCAGCAAGATTGGGTCGGCCGTCTCGGCAATGGCCTTCCTGGGATTTCTCCTGCACGACATGCTCACCAACGACCTATGGGGTACCGACGACTATGTGGGCATGGCCGAAGTGGTGTTGCGATACTTCATGATGGCCGTGACGCTCATCGTGATGGCCGTGCCCGAAGGACTGCCCATGGCGGTGACACTGGCCCTGGCGCTGAACATGAGGCGCATGCTGCAGTCGAACAACCTGGTGCGCAAGCTGCAGGCCAGCGAGACCATGGGCGCCGTGACCGTGATCTGCACCGACAAGACGGGCACGCTCACGCAGAACAGGATGACCGTGACGGCCACCGACACCACCAACGGACAGCAGCTCATGGAGGAGGCGGCGCTGAACAGCACTGCCGAGCTGAACGGCGAAGAGGGCATAGGCAACCCCACCGAGGTGGCCCTGCTCAGGGCCTGCGAAGGCTACATGGCCGACTACCGGCAGCTGCGGGCGGCCGGCACCCTCGTAGACCGGGAGCCTTTCTCTACGGAGAAGAAATACATGGCATCGCTATGGCAGGTGCAGGGCCGGCAGACGCTCTACGTGAAAGGTGCCGCCGAGGTGGTGCTGCCCCACTGCGACATGAGCGAGCAGGCCCGGCAAGAGGCCATCAGGAAGATGGGCAGCTACCAGCGGCAAGGCATGCGCGTGCTGGCCTTTGCCCACCGCTACGATGCCACCAGCCTGGAGCTGGGACGGCTTTCTTATACCGGCTTCGTGGCCATCAGCGACCCTGTGCGCCCCGATGTGCCGAAGGCCATCGCCGACTGCCGCCATGCCGGCATCGACGTGAAGATAGTGACGGGCGACAACAGCCTCACCGCCATCGAGATAGCCCGCCAGATAGGGCTCTTCGGCAGCGATGCCCCTGTCTCTGTGGGCCGCGATTCCATCGCCCCTGTCTCTGTGGGTCGCGATTCCATCGCGGCAGCAGCCATCACCGGCCCCGAGTTTGCCGCCCTCACCGACGAAGAGGCCCTGCAGCGCGCAGCCAGCCTGAAGGTGATGAGCCGCGCGCGCCCCACCGACAAGCAGCGGCTGGTGCAGCTGCTGCAGCAGCGCGGCGAGGTGGTGGCTGTGACGGGCGACGGCACCAACGACGCACCGGCACTGAACCACGCCCACGTGGGCCTCTCGCTCGGCAGCGGAACCAGCGTGGCAAAGGAGGCCAGCGACATCACCATCATCGACGACTCCTTCCGCTCGGTGGTGAGGGCCGTGGAATGGGGACGCTCGCTCTACAAGAACATACAGCGCTTCATCTTCTTCCAGCTCGTGGTCAACGTCACGGCACTGCTGCTCGTGCTCGGAGGGAGCATCATCGGCACCGAGCTGCCACTCACGGTGACGCAGATACTATGGATAAACCTGATCATGGACACCTTTGCCGCCATGGCGCTGGCATCGCTCCCGCCATCGCACGAGGTGCTCAACGCCCCGCCACGCAAGGCCACCGACTTCATCATCTCGCACGAGATGATGCGTGGCATCGGGGGTCTGGGGCTGCTGTTCTTCGCCTTCACCTTCGCCTATCTGTACTGGCTGGAAAACAACGTGACGGGACAGGGAGTGAGCACCTACGAACTGACGAAGTTCTTCACCGTGTTTGTCATGCTGCAGTGGTGGAACCTGTTCAACGCACGCACGCTGGGCTCGCGCCATTCGGCCTTCCACCATTTCTTCTGGGGAAAAGGGTTCGTGCTGGTGCTGGTGCTCATCCTGCTGGGACAGTGGCTCATCGTGACGCTGGGGGGCGACATGTTCCGCACCGTGCCGCTGTCGGCACATGACTGGCTGCAGATAGTCGTGGGCACCATGCCCGTGATGCTCTGTGGCGAACTGTACCGCCTATATCAAAGGAAGAAAAGATGAAGACACTCTACTTTCCCCCCTATCCCTCTGCCCCGCATGCCGCGATAGCATCGCAGCCCGCCGGCCTGCCCTTCGCCGCCACCATCGGCTTCTTCGACGGCGTGCACCGGGGCCACCGCTTCCTGATAGAGCAGCTGAAGCAGGCTGCCGCGCAGCAGGGGCTGAGAACGATGGTCGTCACCTTCGACCGCCACCCACGACAGACCGTACAGCCACAATGGCAACCACAACTGCTCACCACGCTGGAGGAAAAGGAACTGCTCATAGAGCAGACAGGCGTAGACCAGCTGGTGGTGCTGCGCTTCGACGAGCAGATGGCGGCACTCTCGGCTCGCGACTTCATGCAGCAGGTGCTGAAAGAACAGCTGGGCGTGAGACTGCTCCTCACGGGCTACGACAACCGCTTTGGCCACAACCGCGAAGAGGGCTTCGAGCAATACCGCGCCTACGGACAACAGACGGGCATAGAGGTGGTGGCGGCACTGCCCTCGAACGACGGCGACATGCGCTACAGCTCGTCGCTGGCCAGGCGGCTGATTGCCGAGGGCGACATGGGGCAGGCTGCACGATGCCTGGGCCGACGCTACACGATTGCAGGACTGGTGGTGCACGGCGAGCAGATAGGGCGCACGCTGGGCTTCCCCACGGCCAACATCGCCATAGGCAACCCGGAACTGCTCGTACCGGCCAACGGCGTATATGCCGTGACCATAGAGCGGCAGGGTCACCCCACCCCATACGGCGGCATGATGAACATAGGCATGCGGCCTACCTTCGACGGCCACCGGCGCACGCTCGAGGTGAACATCTTCGGCTTTCGTGGCGACCTGTACGGAGAGCGGCTCACCATAGGCTTCATCGCACGACTGCGGGAGGAACAGCACTTCGAATCGCCCGAGGCGCTGGCAAGACAAATGGCCGAAGATGCCGAAAGGGCAAAGGCTATCATTAACGAACAGACAAACCAATAAAACAACAAGCAGATTATGATAAAAGCACTATCTTATACTTTCATCTTCCTCGGCATACAGCTGCTCGGCGGCGGCATCGTATCGCTGGCAGCCTCTATCATGGCCGATGGACGATGGGCCGACTCGCCTTACGTGCTCATCGTCAGTTCGGCACTAAGTTCTATCGTGGCCGCAGCCCTGTTTCTCGGCACACGCTGGGCCGAGGTGTCGCTGAACTACCTGAAGACGCGCCCCTGGACGGTGCTCTTCTGGTGTGTGATGGCGGCGGTGGGCGTGGTCATACCCTCGACGGCCCTGCAGGAGAAACTGCCCGAGCTGCCCAACATCATAGAGCAGCAACTGATAGAGATCATCAACACGCGAGGCGGATACTTCGTCATAGCGTTGCTGGCTCCGGTGGTAGAGGAGCTGGTGTTTCGCGGAGCCATACTGAAGGCACTGCTGGCATGGAAGCCCGGAGGCCACTGGGGCATGATTGCCATCTCGGCCGCGCTCTTTGCTGCCGTACACATCAACCCGGCACAGATGCCCCATGCCTTCCTGATGGGGCTGCTGCTGGGGTGGCTCTACTACCGCACGGGAAGCATTCTGCCGGGAGTGGCCTTCCACTGGATAAACAACACGCTGGCCTTCATCATGCTGAAGCTGTATCCCGACCCCGACATCCGCCTCGTCGACATACTTGGCAACGAGCGCAACGTGGGCGCTGCCGTCATCTTCTCGCTCTTCATTCTCGGGCCTGCCATCTACCAGCTGGCGTTGCGGCTGAAAAGGCCGGCATAGACAGAACTTCCGCTTCGCGGTCACTCAGAAACCACATAAAACCGGAAAAGCCGGAAAAAACATACCAACCAGCAATTCAGGCTGGATCAGGTCGCAAAACAGGCTGGATTGATTATCAATTCAGCCTGTTTTAGGTTGCGAAACAGGCTGGATTGCACTCTAAAACAGGCTGGATTGCAAGCCTCTTCCCCAGTCCCCCTACTCTTGGAGAGGGGCTGGGGATGAGGTTGTAAAGAAAGAAGTTTCCAAAAACATCTGCTCCGTCTGTTTCTTCTGCAAAACCTATTAATAATCAAACAGTTGCAAGCATAGCAGGAAGGGAGCAGATGTAGGCATCTGCTCCCCGCCTGCTACCGTGCAACCACTTGATAATCGATGAGTGTTGCAGATAAGCAGATTTTTTAGAAAAATAACGTACTGTGCGGTTGCCGCCGAATGTAGGGGCAGGCCCTGTGCCAGCCCGATTGCCCGCAAGGGCAAATACGCCGCGAAAAGAACGCCGTTCCGGCGTGCGGGCTGGCACGGGGCCTGCCCCTACAGTCAAGGAGGCGGCAACCGCACAGGAGGAAAAATAATAATCAGATGAACAAGAAAGAAAAAAAAACCTTTCCGTCACGCTCGACGGAGAAGGCTTTTTTCTTGGTGCAGGAGGCTTCACAGCCTCCCGACGCAGTACGATTGTTTTAATTCTTGAATGTTTTATTATTATAGAGAAAGCATAGAAATTCCTCGTCAATGTCGCCTGTCAGGTTGATGATGGTCAGGCGGTTTCTTTCACAGTCCTCATGCAGCATGATGAGCTCTACGGTCTCGCCCTTCCGGTTCTTCCTTGTAAAGAAGGCCCCATGCTCTTCGTCGGTGCGGTAGTCTCTCTCGGCTCGGAAGCGTCGCCGGTTTTTATTAAGCAAGTCCTCGGCCTTATGGTAGTAATCGGCCGTAGCGGTGATGATGCGCGCGCTTCGCAGCTTGGCGATAGCCTGCTCAATGCCTTCGGGCCTGTCTACGGTATGATTCCTCACCAGCTGCTCCATCATTTTCGGGCTCACGGTAACACAACTGACGGCCGTATCGTTTTTGCAAATCGACATAAACTTCTGTGCGAAGTCGGGCGCATGCTGTGCGAAGGTCGCCACCCTCAACACGATGCCCATGAGCAGCAGTAACAGTCGGCGGTTCATCTGAGTTCGCTATAGAGAGAATCGATGGCTGTCGAATCGGCCTGCCTCACGCGGCTGAAGCCCTCGGAGAGCAACTGCAGCGCATCTTCTACCTGATCGTAGGCCATTGAGGGGTCATCGTAGGTATCTTGGTAGGCTGCATAGTTGATGTCGTCGGCCTGGCTCCTGTCTGCCTGCAGCGACACGTTCATGGCATTGCCCAGTGTGAGCACCACTGCCACGACGGCTGCAGCCTTCATCAGCGGGCGCAGGCGTTCAGAGAGCTTGATGGTGCGCGCCTTCACAGCCACAGGTTCGGCAGTGAGCTTGAGGATGCGTTCGTCGAAGTCATCGCCCAGCTTTTCCTCTTGCTGCATGGCGACAAAGAGCGGCGCATATTTGCGCAACCCTGCAGGCACCTCCTGCTCGTCTTGAGCAAAGAAGGAGTGCAGAATCTGCTCTTCCTGAAGCGATGTCTCGCACTGGAAGTAGCGGTCAAGCAGCTGTTCGATGTACTTATAGTCCATATTGTTCTGTTTCAATATACTTTTCTTTGATTGTTTGACGGGCCCTGAAGATATTCACCTTTACTTGCTGCTCGGTGATGCCGAGCACCTGGGCAATCTCCTTATAGCTTTTCCCCTCGATGTCGCGCAGCTGCATGCAGGAGCACTGCTTCTCGGGCAGCTGGTCCATCAGTTTTCTCACCAGCCTCAGCCGGTCGTGTTGCACGGCCTGCTCTTCGGGGTTTGAGGCATAGCTGTGGTCGGGCGGGTCGTGGCTTTCGTCGAGCGTTGCGGCTTGGTTGCCAGAGCGCTTCAGCCTGTCGAGTGCCAGGTTTCGGCAGATGGCCAGACAGAAGGCCTCGATAGATTCTATCTCTTGCCACTGTTCGCGCCGGTTCCACACCCTGATCATCGTCTCCTGCACCACGTCTTCGGCCTCCGCAGGATTGAGAGTGATGCGGAGTGCAAGCCTGTAGAGCTCGTTCTTGAGCGGCAGTACGTCGGTGCGGAAATCGATCTTTTTCATCCTCTCTGTTATGAAGACGATTCTGGCGAAGAAAAGTTACACTACCGGAATACTTTTTTTTAAAAAATTTTCGACCTGTAAGGTTGCCCGCAAGTGTAGGGGCAGGCCCCGTGCCAGCCCGATGCCCGGAACGGGCACACTCCGCCGCACCGTGAATGTAATGGACAGAAATTATCATAATTATCATAATTTCTGTCCTTTGACGATGACGATTGCAACAACGGACACCCAACGCGGCGGAGGGAACGCCGTTCCGGCGTGCGGGCTGGCACGGGGCCTGCCCCTACATTCGCCGATTTATCCGCATAGTACGATAATTTCTGTCCTTTATCGTGGATACTGAGCAGTTACAGTCTATCGTCCAGACTCCCGAACTCCCGAACTCCCAGACTCCCAAACTCCTAAACGATGGTCGTTCCGCTCTCGCCATCGATGGCAGTAGCCTTGGTGATGACCACGCGCCCTACGCCCGACTCTACTGCGGCAAGTGCATTCTCAATCTTGGGCAGCATGCCGCCCGAGATGGTGCCGTCGGCCTTGTAGCGGGCAAACGACTCACGGGTGATGGTGCTGATGACAGAGCCATCGTCGTCGGGATTGCTGAGCACGCCGGGCTTCTCGAAGGCGAAGACGAGCGTCACATCGTAGTGCTGGGCCAGGGCCTTGGCCGCCTCAGAGGCAATGGTGTCGGCATTGGTATTGAGCAGGCTGCCCTGCCCGTCGTGGGTAAGCGGTGCCAGCACGGGCACCAGCCCCTGCTCGATGAGGGCCGAAAGCATCGGGGTGGCTACTCCCTGCACATCGCCCACGTAGCCATAGTCGATGCCATTCTTCAGCGGACGCCTTACGGAGCGTATGGCATTGCCATCGGCACCGGTGAGCCCGATGGCATTGATGCCTTCGGCCTGCAGGCGGGCCACCACGTTCTTGTTCACCAGTCCGCCATAGACCATCGTCACCACTTCGAGCATGGCGGCATCGGTGATGCGGCGGCCTTCCACCATGTGGGTCTCCAAGCCCAGGCGCTCGGCCATCTTCGTGGCACGGCGGCCACCGCCATGCACCAGCACCTTCCGTCCGGCTATGCCGCCGAAATGCTGGAGCAACTGCGCGAGTTGTGCCTCGTCTTCCACCACGGCACCGCCCACCTTCACTACAGTCAGTTTCTCTTTCATTGTCGTATCGTTTTTGTTTTGGGGTAAGAAATAGGGAATACCATTATCAACGACAAAACCCAGAGGCATCAGAGAGTCTCTGGGTTTTGTCGTTTCTTCAGCGTCAAGGCCCAAAGGGTTTAGTCTTCGAGCGCGGTCTCTTCCACGAAGTCGATAACATTCTTGCGGTTGGCCTGCATGCGCTCATACTCTTCTTTCGAGCCGACGATGATCTTCTCGAACTCGCGCAGACCCGTTCCGGCGGGAATCAGGTGACCGCAGATCACGTTCTCCTTCATGCCCTCGAGGAAGTCTTGCTTGCCGCGAATGGCAGCCTCGTTGAGCACCTTGGTGGTTTCCTGGAACGATGCGGCCGACATGAACGACTTGGTCTGCAATGCGGCACGGGTGATGCCCTGCAGAATCTGTGTCGACGTGGCGGGCACGGCATCGCGCACCTGAACGGGGCGCAGGTCGCGGCGCTTGAGCGACGAGTTCTCGTCGCGCAGACGGCGGGCGGTGACAATCTGTCCGGGCTTCAGCTCGGTGCTGTCGCCGGCGTCGGTCACCACCTTCTTTCCCCAGATGCGGTCGTTCTCCTCGGCAAAGTCGAGCTTGTCGATGATGTCGCTCTCGAGGAACGAGGTGTCGCCCGGGTCGTTGATCTGCACCTTGCGCATCATCTGGCGCACGATAATCTCGAAGTGCTTGTCGTTGATCTTGATACCCTGCAGGCGATACACGTCCTGCACCTCGTTGACGATATACTCCTGCACGGCAGTGGGGCCCTTGATGGCCAGGATGTCGCTTGGCGTGATGGCACCGTCGCTGAGCGGCGTACCGGCACGCACGGCATCGTGCTCCTGCACCAGGATCTGCTTCGACAGCGACACGAGGTACTTGCGCTGGTCGCCGGTCTTCGAGGTGACGATGATCTCGCGGTTGCCACGCTTCACCTTGCCCATGGTGACCTCGCCGTCGATTTCCGACACCACGGCGGGGTTGCTCGGGTTGCGGGCCTCGAAAAGCTCGGTGACACGGGGCAGACCGGCGGTGATGTCGCCACCCTTGGCAGCAGCACGCGGAATCTTGACGAGCGTCTCGCCCGTCTTCACGGTCTGGCCGTCTTCTACCACCACATGGCCACCCACGGGGAAGTTGTACGTGCCCTGTATCTCGCCATCGGCAAGGGCATTCTGTTTCTTGCCCACGGCAATGATATGGCAGGTGGGCACCTTGGTCTTGTCCTTCGACTCGGTGACAATCTTCTCGGTAAGACCCGTGGTCTCGTCGGTCTCGGAACGGAACGTCACACCCTCTATCACGTCGTTGAACCTCACCACACCGGCAAACTCCGACACGATCACGGCATTGAAGGGGTCCCACTGGGCAATCTTGTCGCCCTTGCTTACCACGTCGCCATGCTTGAAGTAGAGCGAGGCACCGTAAGGCAACGTCACCTTCGAGAGCACTATCTTGGTATTGGGGTCGACGAAGCTGATTTCGCCCAGACGGCTGACCACCATCTCGCACTCACGGCCATCTTCGTCGAAGGGTACGGTGCGCACCTCTTCAAGCTCAATGCGCGCACTCTCATATTTCGACACGATAGAAGCATTGGCAGCGGCATTGGCAGCCACACCACCAGCGTGGAACGTGCGCAGGGTGAGCTGCGTGCCCGGCTCGCCGATAGCCTGTGCGGCAATCACGCCCACGGCCTCGCCCTTCTGCACCATACGGCGCGTGGCCAGGTTGCGGCCGTAGCACTTGCGGCAGACGCCCTTCTTCGATTCGCAGGTGAGCACCGAACGAATCTCGACGCTCTCGATCTCGGCCTTCTCTATCTCTTCGGCAATAGCCTCGGTAATCTCTTCGCCGGCAGGCACTATGACATCGCCCGTCTTGGGATTGATGACATCGTGTACGCTCACACGGCCCAAGATACGCTCGGCCAGCGAGCTGATGACTTCGTCGCCACTCTTCAGGGCGGTGCACACAAGGCCGCGCAGCGTGCCGCAGTCTTCCTCGGTGATGATCACATCGTGAGAGACATCGACCAGACGGCGCGTGAGGTATCCGGCATCGGCCGTCTTCATGGCCGTATCGGCAAGACCCTTACGGGCACCGTGGGTAGAGATGAAGTATTCGAGCACCGACATGCCTTCCTTGAAGTTCGACAG
>CAMJLB010000054.1 GCA_946406555.1 uncultured Prevotellaceae bacterium
GATAGTAATGTTGTTTGTCTAAATTTAAATCCTGGGGTCAACAAGTGTAATTGCTGTTTTAGGAATAACGAGCAATTCCTCAAACTTACAAAAGAAACATTGGAACTTAAGATAGACCATTCTTTGTGGTTTGATATAATTAATTGCGAAAAAGGAGCAATGCATAGTGGTTGTGATTGGTGGCAGAAAAACACAAAACAATTATGTGATGCAATAAAGCCAAAAGTATTAAACATGTTTGTTATAGAGTTCTTTCCATACCATTCAGAATATGCTTTTACTTTTCCTAATCTGCCATCTAACAATTATCGTAACTATTTGTTAAAGCAGGCAATGGATGACGGAAAACTAATTGTTATCATGCGAGGGGAAAAACGTTGGTATAACATAAAAGAAGATAGTATTGGCTACAGGTTAAAGAATGAATATGAAAACAAAATTGTCATGACAAATCCTCAAAGTGTATACTTCTCAGAAAAGACAATTGGCTCAAAATGGGATTTGCTAATAAATAGCCTGAAAAGAGATATTGTTCACAAACATAGGAATTCATAATCTGACAATATAGAGGATGCCGAAACGCTTGAAAGGGAGTAGGTTGTTATTAAAGATTTGTCACATGGGATTTGATTTTTTTAAGAAGCTATTTAGTGGGGAGAACTCATTAGATTCATTGCAAGAATCTATTGAGAAGAAGTTAAACGATGTAACTGATCGTTTTGAAGACAAGAAAGAGCACTCAGTTGTTGAGGAGAAAGAAATCCATCAAGTAGAGATAGGTGGGTGTCTGTATCGTGTCAAAGGAATTTCTAGTATTGAAATAAGTAAGGACAATGGAAATAAGTGGGAGTTGTATACAGAACTACCAATCTATTGTAACAGTTTAAAGGTGTCTGATGACAATAATCTGATGGTCTTTGGATATCGCGACTATAAAAGTCTGAAAGAAGATCTTAAGGATTCGTGGGCTGTAGCCAAAGAGGATCTTGTTACACAAGCAACCAGAGATAAGGATGAAGATGAATTCTGGCAAACTCGTGACCGTTGGTATAAGCTGAGCAGTAAGGGCACTATAAGCGTTGCTAAAGATCCCAATCAGCCCAATCGGTTCTTCTCTCTTGAGACAGATGACGAGATAATGGTGATTAATGAAGAGGAGTGTCATATCCGCGTATATGCAATGTGCCCGCGTGATACTTTTTACAGTCATGATGGTGTCAAATGGGAGTATTTGGGTAAATTGCCCAAGGACTTCAAAGAGTTCTCAAGGAAAAACGGAACTGTATTTGCCATTGATGTGGAGGATAACAAATATGCTTACTTTGGTGGATGGTCACGTGTAGAGTATGAAGCTGAATTGGAGGTGTTCGAAGATGATGAGTTATATGAAGACGCTAAACAGATATATTACAAGTATGAAGACGATGGAAAGACACTCATCAGCAAAAGAATACATCTGCTATTCTTAAAAGGTGAAATCGGAAAGTTAGGAGCCGACATTGTTTATATTTCTGCCGAAGGCGAACTCTTGCCCCATTCTTCTTTACCTGGCATAATGGAGAAACTTCCCAAAGCAGTAGAGTCTCGTTTTGGCGATGTAATTATTACAATGCCTAATGACAAGAGATACTTGTATTACGATGGTAAATGGAGAGAGACGGGAACATGGGAAGCCGGTTGCGGTGCGTTTTGCTTCAAAGCAAAGATTGAGGTGAAGGACTCATTTTGGGACAAAGTAGACACATTTGTTGAGGAAGATGAGAAAGAGAACCCTCTAAGACGTTCTATTTATTATAAGATACCCAAAGGGGATTTGAAATCAGTCTACTATAGTTCTGACGGTAAGGAATGGCACAAGCATTCCACGTTGCCTGAGGAATTTAAGGCTCTTACTTCTACAGACTACGATTGTCATGCCATGGCAATAGGTACTATTGTTTATACAAAGAAAAAGCATCATTATCACTGGGTTCTCAAAAAGAAAGGCTTAATACACAAAACCTACTATAATGAATGGGAAAAATTTGACGAGGGAGGACTTTTGGTAAAAGCAAATGTATAATAATTGGTTGCAATGACGCGCAAGCAGATTTATGAAATCATAGAGAAGGATGATGGCTCCAGCGTTTGGAGCCATCTCTATGATGTTTTTATGTTCGGCAGCATCATACTGAGTGTGGTGCCTTTGATGTTTTGGGAAGATTATCCCATTTTCTGGTGGATTGAGTTGTTCACCACAACGGTGTTTGTCATGGACTACATACTGCGATGGGTGACTGCCGATTATAAGTTGGGCAAGGGCGCTCACTCATTTGTAAGTTATCCTTACAGTTTCTGGGCCATCATCGACCTATTGTCCATCCTGCCCAGTTTCCAGATATTGGGTCAGAACTTCAAGATTCTGCGTACACTGCGTATGCTGAAGATATTGCGCTTGTTGAAAGCCCTGCGCTATTCTGACCAAATATTCTTATTCGTAAAGGTTTTACAGAAAGAGCGTAAGGTCCTGTCTGCCGTGCTATTGTTTGCTGCCGCTTACGTGTTCGTAACGGCACTGGTAATGTTCAACTTTGAGCCACGCATCAACCCCAATACCGGGCAGGAGACGTTTCGTACATTCTTTGATGCCATTTACTGGTCAACGGTGACACTGACTACTGTGGGCTATGGCGACCTTTGTCCTGCCACCGACTTAGGCCGACTTATCAGTATGTTCTCATCGCTCTTTGGTGTGGCTGTTATTGCCCTGCCTTCGGGCATCATTACCGCTAGTTATCTCGATGAACTACGCAGTTTGAAAGAAGGTAAGAGACCTGAAGGAGAAGAACCTAAATGAAAAGACACATGCAACTGTTACGACAACTCTATGCCATTCATTCAGAGACAGGACACGAGTGGCCAATGATACAATTTGTCAGGGAATATGTCAGTAAGAATATTCCAGAGGCAATAGTCCGTTTTGACAAGCTTGGAAATCTGTATATAACAAAAGGTGAGGCGGGTGTAGGCTATCCTACGCTCGCCTGCCATCTGGATCAAGTGCAGAAAGTTCATAGCGAGGATTTTGAAGTGCGCAAAGAAGGCGATAGCCTCTTTGGTTGGAGCGAACAGAATCAGCAGCGTGAGGGCATGGGCGCCGATGACAAGAACGGTATCTGGATATGTCTTCGTTGTTTAGAAGAGTGCCCCCGCCTTAAAGTCTTTATGGCTGTAGGCGAGGAAAAAGGCTGCATAGGCAGCAATCGTGCCGATATGTCGTTCTTTGCAGATAGTCTCTATGTTTTGGAGCCTGACTGTAAAGGTGGGACGGAGGTACACACCAACCTGCGAGGTATTCCCTGTGCCAGCCCAGAGTTTGAGAAGTCTTTACAGACTGAACAGTATGGATTTACAATTACTGAAGGAAAAGGCAGTGATATTCTTGCTCTGACTTTGAGCAATATCGGAGTGAGTTGTGCTAACATACCTGCCGGCTACCACCTGCCCCACAAGGACGATGAATATACCATAGTTGCCGAACTGGAGCACGCCCTCGTCTTTATCCGACATATTGTCACCACTGAGCACCGCCGTTTCCCCCACACCTACAGGACCTATACCCAACAGATGATTAAGGAGATTGGATATGCAGGAATTAAATAGATGTTAAGGATAATGTATTATTTAGTAGAAGTGTCTTGGGTCGCCAATTATGCAAAAAACAGATAAAATGGAAACAAACACCATAGGGGATATCGCAAAGAAAGTTAGTAGAGCAATTGCAAAAAAAACGGCATAAAAAGCAAGGTAATCATGGAAAAATTCAATTTTGACGGTTTATTGCAATTTATTAAAGAACAGGAAACTGTTGCCGCAACAAAGTACGGCTACAATTTCAATCTCCTGTCAGAACAATGCGGCACAATCGTAGAGAATTCGCATACCAACATACTGATGCGAATCCTTCAGTACAAAAGCAGATATGGGTATGTGTTGCTTGAAGATTTTATCTCTTTGGCCGGCTATCATGAAAAGTCGAAAACGTACAGGACGGCGATAGGTGTACCTGACGAGCAATCTTTCCTGGGTTTGAATGAAGAAAGGCAGAAACTGTTTCTTGAAACTGCTTATGACGAGTATGTCATTCCAGTTATAAAGAACGTGCTACCAAGAATTATATAATGATGCAAAAGAAGAATGGAGATACTTGCATTTATAGGACTCATAGTGTTGGTGCTCATCCTCTTCACGGGTGGCGGCATTGTTGGATGGATACTCAAGGGGATAGGCAGCATCTTTGAGCTACTGCTCGACGGGTGGGGCTCATGCTTGAGAGTTATCGTCTGGATTATCTTGATTTTCCTGTTCCTGTTGGTATTGTTTTTATGAGTATACCTTACAAAACATATATTATGGAGTTAAGAAAATAGAAAATAATAAGCAAAGAATAGACAAGAAGCAAACAAGCAGATTCTTGATATGTACAATGACAGTACATACCAGGAACTAAAGGCGTAGCCTTACTTCGTTTTTCCTCGAAATGCCTTTGTCTATGCATTTTGTTGCGTTAATTCTCCATAATTGTTTTTCTAAGTCAACCTTTTTTCGTAATTTTGCCGTGAAAATATAATTTTGTTAAAGTGACGATAAACTATGAAACTCATTGATTTGCTTTCCAGCAATGTGAATGCTTCCGAATGGGAGCAGAAGGGCTATCAGCTGCCCAAGTTCGACATCAAGGCCGTGAGAGAGAAGACTGCCAAGGCCCCCACATGGGTGCACTTCGGCGGTGGCAACATCTTCCGCGCCTTCCCCGCCGCCATCCTTAACGATGCGCTGAACACGGGCCAGTACGACCGTGGCGTGATAGTGGCCGAGACGTTCGACTATGAAGTGGTAGACAAGGCCTACACCCCGTACAACAACCTCTCGCTGCTCGTCTCGCTGCAGAGCGATGGCAACATCGAGAAGAAGGTGATTGCCAGCGTGACCGAGGCTCTGAAGGCCGACTATCGTTTTCAGGACTGGCAGCGTCTGACGGAGATCTTCCGCAACCCGTCGTTGCAGATGATCTCTTTCACCATTACCGAGAAAGGCTACAGCTACAACGAGGCCGACCTGCAACGTGGCCTGGAGCCGCAGCTGGCCATGGGCAAGGTGACGCGTCTGCTCCTGGAGCGCTTTCTGGCAGGCGAGCTGCCGCTGACCGTGCAGTCGATGGACAACTGCTCACACAATGGCGACAAGGTGAAGGCTGGCGTGATGGCATACGCCGGACGCTGGGTAGAGGAAGAGCTGGCGCCACAGGCCTTCCTTGACTATCTGAAAGACGAGACGAAGATTACCTTCCCCTGGTCGATGATAGACAAGATTACGCCCCGTCCGCACGAGAAGGTAAAGGAACTGTTGGCACAGGACGGATTCGAAGACAACAGCTACATCGAGACAGAGAAGCATACTTTCACCGCTCCGTTTGTGAATGCCGAAGAAGTGCAGTATCTGGTGATAGAAGACCACTATACCAATGGCCGTCCGCCGCTCAACCTGGGAGGGGCACTCTATACTACCCGTGAGACTGTCGACAAGGTGGAGACGATGAAGGTCACCACCTGCCTGAACCCGCTGCATACGGCCATGAGCATCTATGGCTGCATGTTGGGCTACACGCTCATCTCGGCCGAGATGCAGGACGAAGACTTGCGCTCGTTTATCCAGAAGATAGGCTACATAGAGGCCATGCCCGTGGTGACCGATCCCGGCGTGCTGAATCCATACGAGTTCATAGGTGCGGTCATCAACCGCCGCCTGCCGAATCCCTTCATGCCCGATGCCCCGCAGCGCATTGCCATGGACACCAGTCAGAAGCTGCCCATTCGCTTTGGCGAGACGATCAAGAAATACGTGGCCCGCGGCCTCGACATGCAGAACCTGGTGCTCATTCCCCTGGTGCTGGCAGGCTATGCCCGCTACCTGAAAGGCGTAAAAGACGATGGCACGACCTTCGAGCCTTCGCCCGACCCTCTGTTGCAGGAGCTGCAAGCCATCGTGGCGCCGCTCGAAGTAGGCAAGGCTGGGCAAGACTACTCTTGTCTGCGTCGGCTCTACACCCGCAAGGATGTGTTCGGTCTCGATCTCTATGAGGCAGGCCTTGGCGAGCAGATAGAAGGCATGGTGAAGGAACTGTTTGCCGGCTATGGCGCCGTGCGCAGCACGCTGCATAAATATGTGTTGGCACGGTAAGAAGCGGGGTGACATATAAGTTTCCCCACCCTTTATAACAATCACGGAAGAAGCGGGTTTCACGGATTTTTTTAGCTGCGCTATCAATCCGTAAAATCCGCTTCTTCCGTGATTGTTATAAAGGGTGGGGAAGTTCTGTTTTGAAATCAGTTTCTGAACACCAGCCCTTCGCCAAACTCGTCGATGATGATGGGCTTCTCGCGCGAAATCTGGTCGGCCAACAGCTTCTTCGACAAGTCGTTGAGCACGTATTGCTGTATGGCACGCTTCACGGGGCGGGCACCCATGTCGGGGTCGTAGCCCTCGCGAGCCAGCCAGTTGATGGCGTGGTCGGTGGCTTCGAGGTGGAAGCCTTGTGGCTCGAGCATCTGCTGCACGCGGCTCAGTTGCAGGCGCACCACCTGTGCTATCTCGTCTTGCGAGAGCTGCTGGAAGGTGATGATCTCGTCGATACGGTTCAAGAACTCTGGCCGCATGGTTGCGCGCAACTGTTCGCGGGTGGCGTTCGAAGTCATGATGATGATGGTGTTCTTGAAGTCGGCAGTACGCCCCTTGTTGTCGGTAAGACGGCCATCGTCGAGCACCTGCAAGAGAATGTTGAACACGTCGGGGTGTGCTTTTTCTATCTCGTCGAAGAGCACCACGCTATAGGGCTTGCGTCGAACGGCCTCGGTCAGCTGGCCACCTTCGTCGTAGCCTACGTATCCCGGAGGGGCACCGATGAGGCGCGACACGGTGTGCTTCTCCTGATACTCCGACATGTCGATGCGGGTCATCATCGTTTCGTCGTTGAAGAGGTATTCGGCCAGTGCCTTGGCCAGTTCGGTCTTGCCTACGCCGGTGGTTCCCATGAAGATGAACGAGGCAATAGGCCGCTTGGGGTCTTGCAGTCCGGCACGGCTGCGCCGCACGGCATCGGAGACGGCCGTGATGGCTTCGTTCTGGCCGATGACCCGCTTGTGCAGTTCCTCTTCCAGATGTAAGAGCTTCTCGCGCTCGCTCTGCATCATGCGGGTGACGGGTATGCCCGTCCAGCGGCTCACCACCTCGGCAATGTCATCGGCAGTGACCTCCTCGCGCACGAGGCGGGTACCCACGGAAGAACCGTCGGATGCGGCGGCGGCATCGAGCTGGGCCTGTATCTTCTTGATGTCGTCTTCGAGAGCCTTCAGCTTCGAGTAGCGTATCTCGGCCACACGCCCGTAGTCGCCTTCGCGCTCGGCCCGCTCGGCTTCAAGGCGCAACTGTTCCATCTGTTGCTTGTCTTGCTGAATCTTATTGATGAGCTGGCGTTCGCCCTCCCATTTGGCCCGGAACTGCGACTCCTGGTCTCTCAGTTCGGCAATCTCCTTGTCGAGCTGGGCGATTTTCGGCTCGTCGCCCTCGCGCTTGATGGCCTCGCGCTCGATCTCCAACTGTGCCAGTCGCCGGGTGATCTCGTCGAGTTCCTCGGGCACAGAGTCGCGCTCCATGCGCAGTTTGGCGGCAGCCTCGTCCATGAGGTCAATGGCCTTGTCGGGTAGGAATCGCTCGGTGATGTAGCGTTCCGACAGTTTCACGGCGGCAATGCAGGCATCGTCTTGTATGCGCACCTTGTGGTGATTCTCGTAACGCTCTTTTAAACCACGCAGGATGGAGATGGCAGAAAGTTCGTCTGGCTCGTCGACCATCACCGTCTGGAAACGTCGCTCCAGGGCTTTGTCTTTCTCGAAATACTTCTGATACTCGTTGAGCGTGGTGGCACCGATGGCTCTCAGCTCGCCTCGCGCCAACGCAGGCTTCAGTATGTTGGCGGCATCCATGGCTCCCTCGCCGCCGCCTGCACCTACCAGTGTGTGAATCTCGTCGATGAAGAGGATAATGCGGCCTTCGGCCTGTGTCACCTCGTTGATGACACTCTTCAGCCGCTCTTCGAACTCGCCTTTGTACTTGGCACCGGCCACCAACGCACCCATGTCGAGGGAGTAGAGCTGCTTGTCTTTCAGGTTCTCAGGCACGTCGCCACGGACGATACGTCCGGCCAGACCTTCCACGATGGCCGTCTTGCCCGTGCCGGGCTCACCTATTAATAAAGGATTGTTTTTGGTTCGGCGGCTCAGGATTTGCAGCAGCCGGCGAATCTCGTCGTCGCGGCCAATCACGGGGTCGAGCTTACCGGCACGTGCCAGGTCGACGAGGTTCTTGGCATACTTCTCAAGGCTCTGGTAGTTGTCATCGGCACTCTGGCTTTGCACTTTTTGGCCCTGGCGCAGCTCCAGAATGGCCTGTCGCATGTCGCGCTCAGTGGCACCGGCATCTTTCAGCATGCGGCTAACGGAAGAATTGACCAGAAGGAGAGCCAGCAGTATGGGTTCACAGGACACATACTCGTCGCCCATCTCCCTTGCAAGGTCTTCTGCCTTCTGCAGTACTTTGTTGCTGTTGTTACTCAAGTAGGGGTTGCCACCTTGAACGCGGGCAAGGTGCAGCATTTCTTGCTGGGCAAGCATCTGCAGCTGCTGGGTGTTCAGCCCCAGCTTTTGGAAGATGAACGTGGTTACGTCTTTGGCCTTGTCCATCAAGCCGAGCAGCAGGTGTACGGGCTCAATACTTTGCTGGCCGCTGCGCTGCGCCGTCTGTACGGCTGTCTGAACGACCTCTTGGGCTTTAATTGTAAATTTGTCTAATGTCATAACTTATCTCCTTTCGTAATTTTGGTTTGCTTTTCGAGGTTCAAATAATATGCCTAAACGAAAAACGTGACAGATTTGCAGAGGTTATGACATTTTGGCAGGTTTTGCCAATGCTTTATCCAAAGAGAGCTCTAAGTGCCTCTTCCACTTTCTTGACAGGGTGTAGCTGTATATTGTATTTTTTCCGAGCCATGGCCTGCATGTTGTATTGCGGGAGTATGATGTGGCTGAACCCCAGCTTTTCGGCTTCGGCGATGCGTTGCTCTATGCGGTTTACGGGGCGCACCTCGCCGCTTAGTCCCACCTCGCCACACATGCACCAGCCTTGCTCTATAGGAGTATCGACATTGCTGCTGAGAACGGCCGCAATGACCGAAAGGTCGATGGCGAGGTCGGTGACACGCAGACCGCCGGCAATGTTGAGAAAAACGTCTTTTTGCATGAGTTTGAAACCTACGCGCTTTTCGAGCACGGCTAGCAGCATGTTCAGCCGTCGTTGGTCGAAGCCGGTGGCCTGCCGTTGCGGCGTGCCGTATGCTGCCGATGACACAAGGGCCTGTGTCTCGACAAGGAAGGGTCGCACACCCTCTATGGCCGAGCTGATGGCAATTCCCGAAAGACCTTCATGATTCTGGGTTAGCAACAACTCGCTGGGGTTGCTTACCTGGCGCAATCCATTGTGCTGCATTTCGTAGATGCCTAATTCTGAGGTGCTTCCGAATCTGTTTTTAATGCTTCGCAGAATGCGGTACATATAGTGCTGGTCGCCTTCGAACTGTATGACCGTATCAACGATATGCTCCAGTATCTTCGGTCCGGCCAGCGTGCCTTCTTTTGTGATATGACCGATGAGAATGACTGGCACGCCGCTGGTCTTGGCAAAGCGCAATAAACTCGAAGCACACTCTCGCACCTGCGATATGGAACCGGCGCTCGATTCCACCTCATCTGTGGCAATGGTCTGAATGGAGTCTATGACGACTATTTGGGGCTCTTCGACCTTGATTTGTTCGAATATTTGCTCAAGTGAATTTTCGCAAAGCAGCAAGAAGTTCTCATTTTCCTGACCCGACAGGCGTTCGGCTCTCATTTTCAGCTGGTGGGCACTTTCCTCACCACTTATATATAATATGCGCTTCTCAGGCAGATTGAGCATGGTTTGAAGCGACAGGGTAGACTTTCCTATGCCCGGCTCACCGCCCAGCAAGACAATGCTGCCCGGCACCAAACCGCCGCCAAGAACACGGTTCAGCTCGTCATCGTGCATGTCGATGCGGGGATCGTCGTGGCTGCTGATGTCTTTTAGTCGCAATACTTTACTTCGACGCAAAGCATGGCCTACCTGGGCTGCTGCCTTCGTGGCAGAGATGCGGCCGCTGTCGGCCGCAATTCGTATCTCCTTGAATGTGTTCCATTGTCCGCAGGCAGGGCATTTGCCTATCCATTTAGGCGACTCCTGTCCGCAATTCTCGCAAACGTATGCTGTCTTCTCTTTTGCCATAGGTAAAAAAATATGGCACAAAATTACGAATAATTTTCGTGGTTACAAAACTTTTTCGTACTTTTGCAGCATGATTAAGGCTAATATCGCACATTAATTAATAGCAAGGGGGCAGTTGGCGACGATGTTTGCTGCTGCCCTTTTTCTTTTAACAGACAATGAAACAAGCACTTACGTTAATATCTGTGCTCATCATGCTCTTCTCTTGTGGGAAGAGTGGCGAGCCGAAAAGCCCGACTGTCAGCAAGGTGGTAGCCGATACTTCGGCTCTGCGCATAGCGGTGATGCCTACGCTCGACTGTTTGCCCTTATATCTTGCAGCTGAACAAGGTTTCTTTGCCGAACAAGGGGTGAGCGTGGGACTGCACCCGTTTATGGCGCAGATGGATTGTGACACGGCCTTTATAGGCGGCAGTGCCAATGCCATAGCGACCGACCTGGTGCGCGCAGAGCGCTTGAAAAGAATGGGTAAGAAACTCGTCTACGTCGCTACGACAGAAGCTTCTTGGCAACTGCTGTCCAGCCGTTCTGCACGCATGAAGCAGTTGAAGCAACTCGATGACAAGATGGTGGCCATGACCCGGTTTTCGGCTACCGATTTCCTGAGTGATTTGGTCGTTGACAGTGCGAGGCTGAAGACGGAACGGGTTTTCAGAATACAGGTAAACGACGTGGGGGTGAGGCTGAATATGATGCAGACGGGCAATATGGACGCTATGTTCTTGCCAGAGCCGCAAGCTACTGAGGCCCGCAACCTGCATGCACATGTCATGCTCGACACCAGGCATTTAGGACTTCGGATGGGGGTCTTGGCAGTTAGCGAGAATGTGATGACAGACGAAATGCTGAAGGCATTTGGCAAAGCCTACGATAAAGCCTGCGATAGTTTAAACGAGCACGGGCTGCAGTACTATCGCGATATAATAATAAATAGGTGTGGCATCAGAGAACAGACGGTGGATTCGTTGCCAACCGATTTTAGCTTTGCTCATCTGGCCGGCCCCAGGGAAGTAGAAGTGAAGCGAGCGAAAGGGTGGCTGGATGGAAGGGAAAAAAAATGAAAAGTTGAGTGTATGAAAAAGAATGAAATATTCAGTGAAGTAGCAGAGCTGCTGATGAACCGGCGTCTTGGTAAGGCCATTGAAATGCTGGAAGCCTATTTGCTTAGTCATCCACGGCAAAACGAGATGGAACAACTGAACAGCTTGAAGAATGATTATCAGTTGATGGCCGACTATTGGCGCAAGGGCTTTGCTGACCCACAACGCAACCAGCTATATAATCAACTGTTGCGAAGGCTCTACGTGCTGAGTACCAATATAGGTATCCACGATCAAATACGCAACAGCTCGTTTCTCTCTACTGTGTATGCCAGACCGCGCAATGCACGCAAAGACTGGTCGATGCAGAAGCTACGATTGGACCTTGAGAACTACGTCACTGATGTTGCCATGCTCAGTCTGGAGGAAGAAAAACTGCGCCAGCAGAAAGAGCCGCAGTTGCAGGAAGGACACCTGCAGATGATGAACGACCTGTTTGACTACATCTGGACATCGAGGCTGTGGAAAGATTCATTGGCCAACGCCTTTAAGGAAATGCTACTTTCGCCCACTATAGATGTGCGTGACCAACAACTTATGGTAAGTGCCATTATGCTTTCGGGCATGAACAATTTCGACATCAATAAACTGAAGGTCTTGATTCATGTGTATCAGAATGCGGCCGATGAGCAGCTGCGGCAACGTGCATTGGTGGGCTGGGTATTTTGTATAGATGCAGACAAGTCGCGACTCTACTCAGAACTGCACCATATCATTAAAGAGTTGTGTGAAGATGAACGAACACGTCGGGAACTTACTGAGCTACAAATGCAGGTGCTGCTGTGCATGAGTACAGATGAAGACGCACGGACGATTCACAATGAGATCATGCCCGAAATAATGAAGGGCAACAACCTGCGAATAACCAGAAACGGCATAAAGGAACTGGATGAAGACACGTTGGCAAACATATTGCACCCTGAGGCGGAGGAACAAAACATGGAACGCATGGAGGCCAGTATGCGACGTATGGTGGATATGCAAAAACAGGGCTCCGACATCTATTTTGGTGGCTTTTCGCAAATGAAACGCTTTACCTTCTTTCAGCAGATATCAAACTGGTTTATTCCGTTCTATCCAGAGCATCCTGGCATCAGCCAGATATGGCAGCAGGAAAAAGGCAAGCGCTTCTTGCACACAATTACTGCGTTGGGGGCTTTCTGCGACAGCGACAAGTATTCGTTTGTGTTGGCATTCAATCACGTGCTGAGCCATCTGCCGCAACAAATGCTCAGCTTGGTTGAACAAGGCGATGCATCGCCAATGCCCATTGGGGGAGAGGTCGCACTTGAAGACCAACGCAAGCCAGCCTTCATCAGGCGCCTCTATTTGCAGAATCTTTATCGTTTCTTCAGACTCTATGGGCAGCGGGAAAATTTTGCTAATCCTTTCGATGACGGACAGTGCGTGTTTTTTGCCAACAAGCTGTTTCATGATACTCCTTTGGTTGAGGCCATGCTGTCCATAGCCTCGTTCCTCTCGAAACATAGGCAATATGCAGAAGCCATGTCGGTACTCGACAACATAGACGAACAACATCATCACTTTGAGTATCACATGCTCATGGCTCATCTGCTTATGCGCTCACCACAAAATTATGCAACATTTACACTGACATCGGCCACAGACCATTACCGCGAAGCACTGCAGTTGGAACCAGACAACAGAAAAGCTCTTATGGGATTTGCGCGAGCATGCTTTGCCGAGCAGCGCTATCAGCAATCGCTTGAAGCCTATCAGAAATTGATGAATATGGAGCCAGAAGAAAGCAGACTGCAACAGGTGCAACTGAATGCGGCTGTCTGCATGGTGTACCTAAAGCAATATGATGAGGCGTTGAAGCTGCTCTATAAATTGAACTATCTGACTCCTGACGATGAGGATGTGATGCGGGTGCTGGCATGGTGCCTGACGGTGGATAAGAAGTATGAGCAAGCTGCAAAGCTTTACAACAAGCTGCTTTCTGCAGAGAAACCACATACACCTGACATGCTGAATTATGGGTACTGCCTATGGTTTTCGGGCGACGTGGTGAGTGCCGTGGGTATGCTGCGACAATTTCTCAGTGACCAAAAAGACCCACAGTTCTCTATAGAACAAGAGCTTATGGTCACTGAGCGAGAACTTATCAGCGAGCAGGGCATCGATGATGTGGAAATACAGTTGATGCTCGATCAGCTGAATGGCTGACAGATGACTCTCTTTATAAGATTGAAAGGCTGGCATCAGCTCTTTTCGAGCCATGCATCGATGAGCATGCGGGCAATGGATAGCTTTTCTGGAAGGTTGGGCAGATTGTCTCGACGGAACCATGCTGCTTTCCTAAGTTCATCGCGTTGCACATGAAGCTCGCCACAAAGGTAGTCGGCATTATAGCCAACCATCACACCGCTGGGATAAGGCCATGGCTGTGAACCAAAATAGCGCAGATTCTGAATGCGAAGCCCTGTCTCTTCCATCACCTCGCGGTGTACTGCTTCTTCCAGCGTCTCGCCTGTTTCTACAAAACCTGCTATGAGACCATAGAAATTAGAGCGGAACGAGCGTCCGCGTGCCAGCAGCACCTCGTCGGGACCGCGGTGTATGAGAACAATCACTGCGGGAGCTACCTGAGGCCACTGCTCTTTTCCACATTGCTCGCACCGCTTCGAGATGTTGGTGTGCATCTTCATGTGGCCTCCACACACTCCGCAGAACCGATTGGAACGTTCCCAATAGAGAAGTTCTGCACACTTTCCAGCCAACAAATAAAAAGGGAGGGGCAGTTTGTAGTAACTTTGACGCAAGGGAACAGGATTTAGCGATAATGGGCTAGAACTGGCAGGGGGCATGTCGATACAGTAAGCTTTCACCTCATGCCCTTCAAATGTAGTCACGTCCATGATTACAGTCCAAGGTCTTACATCTGTGGGAGGCTCCTCGCTTAGTGGAATGGCGTAACTACCGTCGAGTCTCTCTTCAAGCAGGACTGATTCCTTACAAAATACGAAAAAGTATTTTTCTGTCGACATTATTTCTTAGAGCATTCCTATTTCTTCAACAGTGAGGCCACATACAGTATGACCACAGCACCAACGATGGCGGTGCCCAGTTGGCCAAGCAGACCACCCCAGCTGATGCCCAACTGATGAAACAGCCAGCCTCCCAACGTGCCGCCAAACAGACCCAGCAGCAGGTTCATCAAGAAGCCGAAGCCGCCGCCCTTCATTAATTTTCCGGCGCAATAGCCTGCCAGACAGCCAATGATAATAGATCCAATAATTCCCATAGTCTTTGATGTCTTATAAGTTTAAAAATGAATAATTGCTTTTATTGATAGCCATACCACAGGCACCACCAATGCGGGGAGCAGATTGAGCGTTTTGCAGTCTTTAATACCTAAGAGGCTGAGACCGCTGCCTGTAATCATGACTCCACCGATAATGAGCAGCTCGGCCATCAGATCGTTGCTCACCGCTTGACTCGACAATTGTGCCACCATATAAAAAATACCTTGCCATAAAAATAGCACTGGTGCGGCGAGTACCATGCCGATGCCATAGGTCGAGGCAAATATGGTGCTTGATATAAAGTCGAGCGTGGCATTGGTGTAAAGGAAGGTGTGGTCGCCCTTCAATGCTGCAATGACTGGGCCAAGCATCGACAGCGGCCCAATGCAATAGAGCAGAATGGCAGTAGCCAGACCGTCGGCAAGATTCTTACCACGGCCTCCGGAAGAGTGCCGCTCTACCAAGCGATGGAATCGACCGTCGATGTCGAATCTCGTGCCAACAACACTTCCTATGGCAAGTGCCAATATGAAGAGCACGGGCTGCTTGCTCTGCCCAAAATGGGTGATAGTGGCATTGAGGCCTATACACAATGATGCAAGGCCGAGGGCATCATAGAGACCTATCTTATATTTCTCTTTGATGCCTCGGCCCAGCATAGTGCCGATGATGGTTCCAACCACAATGGCACAGGTGTTTACGATTGTTCCCTGCACAGGATTTGTCTTGTTGCTTCTATGAGCAGTGTGGTGGTATGTTATATTCCAAGTTTCTTACGGATATCCTTGGGGATGGCGTTCTTGTTGATAAGGAAGTCCATGGTGTTGGCAGCAATGAAGGTCTTGGTCATGTACCATACGCCTTTGTAGTCGCCAGTCTCGCCCCACGAGTTCTTTACCATATAGTATTCTTTGCCATTCTGATCCTTGGCGATGCCATAAATGAGCATGCCATGGTCATCGGTCAGTTCCCAATTGTCGAAACGCTCTTGGCGCATTTCCTGCGTGGGCACGATTTCAGGAACGTTGCAGCCCAGCGAATCGATTACGTCGCGTTTCTTGGCGGGAGCCAGCTTCAGCCAGCGTGCCATGTCGCTACCCCGCAGGCTTTGTGTGGCCTTACCATCGACGGCATAAGCCAGACCCTGACGGGTGAAACCGTCTTCGCTCACATCGCCTCCCCACGCAATGGTGTAGCCTTCGGCCACGGCATTGTCGATCACGCGCATCATCTCGTCCATGGGCAAATTGTACGACAAGGGGAATCGCCAGTTGTCTTGCACCTCTACGGTGAAGGCGGTGTAGAAGGGGTGGTGCGTATAGCTGGTAATGCTTACATAGTCATTGAGATTGATGCCCAATGACTGAACAAAAGTCTTTGGCGTATATTTCTTTCCTTCATAGGTGAACTCGTCGGGGCATTTGCCCAGGTAGGCGTCGAGAATGCCCTGCATGCCCACCTTCCATTGGTTCGATATTTTTTTTGCCGAACTCTTCGATATGGCAGCCACATAGGGTTCCAATAACGAGAAGAACTCATTGAAATTGTTAAGCGAGTCGCCATAGAGCGAGCCGGGGAAAGGCATGGCGTCTTCAGGACAGATGCCATGGTTCTTCAATGTGGAAAGCACATCCTCGGCAGAGCCACCCTGCGCAAACTGGCAGTCGCCATGATAGCGGACTACTTGTATGGCACGCTCCATATAGGTCTTGTTGGCAACGAAGCTCTCGCAAAGGTCATAGGTCTTTCCAGTGGCCTTCAAAATCTCGGCCTCGAAAAACGAAAGGGTACTATAGTCCCAACAAGTGCCGCTTCGATTTTGGTCTTTCATCGAAGTGATGGGGTTCTCCTTAATGGTGGTAAAGACTGGTTTGTTAGGATTGACAGAATCTTTTTTTTCTTCTGCCTGTGCACCAATTGCCATCGTGGCTACAAGCGCAAGTGAAAGTAATTTCTTCATGTAAATCAAATTAAGCGTTATGTTTTTTCTGTATTTTAAGAAGGGGAAAACTGCCTATTCGTCTCTGTTGACCTTATTCCTATCCATATATTCTTCTAATTCTACAGGATGGTAAGGTATGCGTTTCGTGCCTAAGAAACGGCAGCCTTCTTTTGTGATGAGGAGGTCGTCCTCTATGCGTATGCCTCCAAAGTCTTTGTAGGTCTCAAGTTTGTCGAAGCAGAGGTATTCCTTGCAGTGACCTTGGCTCTTCCACAGGTCGATGAGGTGCGGAATGAAGTAGATGCCGGGCTCGTCGGTAACCACGAAACCCTCCTGCAAGCGGCGGCCCATACGAAGGCAGTTGGTACCAAACTGCTCTAGATTGGGGCGTGTCTCATCATCGAATCCCACGTAGATCTGGCCCAGCCCCTCCATGTCGTGTACGTCCATTCCCATCATGTGGCCTAAACCGTGAGGCAGGAACATGGCATGGGCACCAGCATGTACTGCCTCTTCGGTATCGCCCTTCATCAGTCCTAATTCCTTCAGCCGATCCGTCATCAGCCGACACACGGCGAAGTGCACATCTGCATGTTTCACGCCAGGTTTGGCTACCTCAAGCACATAGTCGTGACAGGCTTCTACGATAGAATAGATTTCCAGTTGCCGTTGGGAAAACTTTCCTGTCACAGGCATTGTACGAGTGTTGTCGGAGCAGTAATCGTCGAGCTCACATCCTGCATCGCACAGAGCCAGTCGGCCTTTCTGCAACAGAGCGTCTGAAGGGTTGCCATGCATAATCTCGCCATGCTGTGAGAATATTGTGGCGAAACTGACACCTTGAGACAGCGAACGTGCTACGCCATCAACCTGGCCTGCTACGTAGCGTTCGGTTATGCCCGGGCAGATAAGCCGTTGGGCCATTGTGTGCATTTCGTAACCTACGTCACAGGCTCGCTCGATGGCTTCTATTTCTTGTGGCTCTTTGGTGGCGCGCATCTTCACAACCGCTTTGATGAGCGGCAGCGAGGCTGCCTCCTTCTGCTTGGAGGGATGAATGCCGAGAAGGTCATGAATAAGTATTTGCGTGTCGTGCCTGTAGGGAGGAAGAAAGTGAATGTGGCGACCAGAGCTGCACGCTTTTTCGCACAGGGTTGTCAAACTCCTTGCATCAGACGTTTTTGTAATGCCAACTTGCGAAGCAAGGTCGGCTACAGAGGGTGTAAAGCCCATCCAGACAATGTCTTCTGTGTCGATATCATCACCAAGGAGCATCTCTATATCATTGTCTACGTCTATTATTCCTACTAAGCCATCGCGGTGTTGGCCGAAGTAATAGAGAAATGTGGAGTCTTGGCGCATGGGAGCATAACTGTTGGCGGGATAGTTTGCAGGCGCTTCGTTGTTGCCAAAAAGCAGAATTAACCCTTCGCCTACAAGCTTCTTGAGTTCCTGACGGCGTCTTATAAATGTTTCTTTGCTAAACATAATTGTTCTGTTTCGTGGTTTTGTCATGAATTTCTCTGCAAAGTTACTCATTATTTGGCAAAAAGATGTAACTTTGCATATTAAAAATTATGAAACTAGACCAAAACACAGGACTTGTACTCGAGGGCGGTGGTATGCGCGGTGTCTTTACGAGTGGTGTGCTTGATGCTTTCATGAAGCATGAGTGCTATTTTTCTTATGTCGTGGCTGTTAGCGCTGGTGCTTGTAATGCACTGTCATATATGAGCAGGCAACCTCGGCGGGCACGCTATTCCAATATAGACATGTTGCAGAAATATGAATATATTTCATTGAAGAGTCTGCTGATGCAGGGTAGCATATTCGACCCGAACATTCTATACGAGCGGTTTCCCAATGAGATTGTACCTTTCGACTACGACACATATTTTCAGAATCCAGCAACCTTCGAGATGGTGACCACAAACTGCTTGACGGGCCGTGCGGCCTATCTCAGCGAGAAGCACGACCGTAAAAGGCTTACAGCCATTGCCAAGGCCAGTAGCTCGCTGCCCTACGTGGCTCAGATTACCATGGTAGACGACATTCCAATGCTTGATGGTGGCATCGTCGATCCACTGCCAGTGCAACGCAGTATGGAGACAGGGCATGCTCTGAACGTAGTCGTGCTAACCAAGAACAAGGGTTACCGCTCTGATGAACCCGATATCGCCCCACCGAAATTTTTATATGAAGATTATCCACGGCTAAGAGTGGCTTTACGTCGGCTGAACGACACATACAATCGACAAATGGAGACGATTGAACGCATGGAGGCATGGGGAGAGATCATTGTAATAAGGCCGCAACGGCAGTTAGAGGTTGATCGTATATGCCGTGATCCGCAAAAATTGGAACGCCTGTATGAGGAAGGTTTTGCCGAAGGCGAACGTTTCGTTTATGAGCATTCTCTCAATTTGTAATCATCACTTCCGGAAGTCTTTAAAACCTGTGCGGAACCTCATAAAATCGGTGATGCCCATGCAGATGGCCTTACATAACGCGGATTGTCGACGGAATGCATATAAAAGCATGTCGCGTGGGGCTACAAGGGCTATAAGGTAACAGTATGTAAGCCAGCGGTAGAAAAAAAAATCGATGTTGCGTTTGGCAAACAAAAGGCGGTTGCGGGTGATGTAGTATGTGCGTAATGGGCTGTTCTGGCCTGTTGATTTACTTTCCTTATGGTAAATGGTACAGGATGGGGAGTACCATATTTCATAACCTGCCCGAGTGAACATTTCAGACCAGTCGATTTCTTCATAATAGAGGAAGAAGCATTCGGGCATCAGTCCTACACGTGTTATAGCTTCGCGTTTAGCCATCATGGCAGCGCCATGGGCATAAGGTGTGGGGTGGGGGCGGTTGTACTGCCCACGGTCGTCTTCGCCAAAGCCAATGGAGCGATTGCGCATGGTAATCTTGCTTAAGGGGGTATATCCGGCAAACTGTATGGGATTGTCTCCCCAGGCAAATCGTATCTTCGGACACACCAGCCCTATTTTGTCCGAAGACTGCAGTATCTTGGTTAATTCTTGTAGAGAAGCCTGTTTTTCTTCATCGCTGCCTTTCAGAACAGTATCGTTGTTAATGAAAAACAAGTAACGGCCTTGAGCTGCTTTTATGCCCAGATTGTTACCACCGGCAAAACCAAGGTTCTGCTGGCTCCTTACTATTTTGACATATGGATAGCGACAGGCTATCGCCGTGGCTTCATCGGTGGCCGATGCATTATCAACTACAATGATTTCGTACTCAGTGCAGCGAGGAAGGCTCTCTATAAGTTCACAGGTGTCTTTTAGGCCATTGTAGTTGATGGTGATGAAGGAAATGAGGCACATTACATTATTCTTTTATCTTTTTGTATTGCTCAACCAGCAATTTTACACAGCTTTCAACCGAATAACGCTGCGTAATATCGTTACGGAGTGCGGGCTGAAAGCAGTCTGTTTGTAACGCTTGAGATATAGACTGTCCAATATTGTTGACATCGTATGGATCAACCAACCAAACACGACCTTCCTTATAATATTCTTTTGGCCCTCCAAGTTTTGTGATGACAATATTGCAACCATGCACGGCTGCTTCGAGTGCCACCAGACCTACGCCTTCATTCAGACTTGGCAATGCAAATACCTTTGCACGATTGTAAAGAGAGTACAACTCATCGTCGTTTACGAATCCTTTCACCTCAATATTTGGGGCATTGGCTACCATTGCCCGCAGGCGAGCTTCCGATTCTGTATTGCCCAAACTGCCTACCAACACTAAACGGAAGCTATATTTCTTGGCAGCTTCTATCAGTCGGGCTACATTTTTCCTTTCCTGTGTCATTGTTCCGGTGAAAAGGCAGAAAGGTTCTTTCGTAATTTGCGGATTATAATTGTCGGCACGATAGGACAAAGGAACTATGCCTATCTTTTCATGTTTAATACCATAGCCATAACTTATATATTGCGCCTCGTATTGTGTTCGCGCAAGGAAGAGTCTTACATATTTTTTATAACAGCCTAATTCAAATTCATATAAACTTTATATTTATT
>CAMJLB010000055.1 GCA_946406555.1 uncultured Prevotellaceae bacterium
CCTGTAGCTAGCGTTCATCCTGAGCCAGGATCAAACTCTTCATTGTAAAAATATCGCTGGGCGCATGACGATGACGCGATAATATCGCGACCCACATGGACATGCGCGCTTATTCTGAATCTCAGGACGCTCTCCTTCTCTAAAGTATCAAGCCTAAAGACACCTATTCAATTATTCATTGACGGCTTTCTTCTATACCCAACAGACCAATTAATGGACTGCTGCTTCTTGTACTACTCTCTGTCTATGTAATTCTTTCAAAGATCTCTTTCTTCGGTGTGCCTCACAAGTGCCTCGGTTGCTGTTGCAGCGCCCTGCTCTTGTTTAGCGGGTGCAAAGGTACGAACTTTTTCAATTCAGCCCAAATTATTCGGGTAAAAAATACTGTTTTGGCCGTTTTTTTAGCTTTCTCTTGATTTACATCAACCTGAAAAAACAGCTATACCTTTAATTATATATGCGCGCGTAAAAGGCAAGACAGCCTGATAGTTTGCCGATGAGAGAGCAGCGGCCCGCCAAGGCGCGAAGATACAGGAGGCGCGAGGGACAGAGAGGGCGTAAGTGCAAAAAAACGCTAAATAACGTACAGAAATGCCAAAGTGTAAATATTTTTTTCGTATCTTTGCCCGAAATTGGCTATATATGCCATTGGAGTGATATAAATTTCTTAATTCACCTTATACTTATTAACAAACAAAACCAAAAACAGACCTAAAAAGGCAAAAAAGCCTAAGAGCAAGAAGGAAGAAAAGACGTGCCACGGCTGGCCTTACCACTAAGACTGGAAGGCAAGAATAGGCTCGCAGCCAGGCACAGAAGGACCTTAAAACTAACAGAAAACATCGCGCTGACGAGCCAGTGGGCGCGGAAAAACAATCACAAACAAGCAAATAATGAAACAATTTACGAAATCATTATTGTTCTTGCTGGTTTCGCTGCTTTTGCCCGCCACGACATGGGCAGCCGATCCTGACTTAGAAAATGACTATACCTTGGTGAAGGAAGCCGTATTCGGTGGATCGGATGCAGTGGCCATCGCATGCTCTGGCGCTTGCGCCTATACGGCCTACGACACAGGCAACAAGAAACAGCAAAGCCTGACAATAGCCACAGCTCCAGAAGACGCAGCTGGTTGGATAGCCTTCCAAGGCTGGACCGACGGCAGTGGCAAAGGCTGGTGGAACCGTGCAGGACAAAGCCTTTACTGCGTGAACGCCCAGCGCTCAGCCGCAGTATTCGGCGACGATCTTACAACCGGCTGGCTCGTTGTATTCGAATGCAAGGGCAATGCCACGTCTGGTCTGACACTGACCAATGCCGACGGTAATCCCGACGGCACATTCACCTACACGACGAGCGAGGATGGCAAGAAATACTTCTGCACCATCACCGCCGAGAGCAACGCATACATTGGCTTCTGCGGAATCAAGAACTCTCAGGGCATCCTGAAGATTTCCGTATACAAGCCCAACAAGGCCGTTGTGGCCACCACTTACAGTGTGAACTATGTAGACACCGAAGGCAACACGCTTAAGGAGTCGTCGACCTACGATGCAGTAGCAGGAGCCGACGTAAGCATAGCCGGTGCCGACAAGGCCAACATCACCGTTGGCGAAGACACCTACGTGTATGACAGCGACAACAGCGAAGGCGTGACCGTGGCCGAAGACGGCTCGACCGTTGTGACCGTGGTATTCCACAAGGCCCAGAACTTCGCCTACAAGGTGAACGAGGTATGCGGCGGAACCATCGTACGCACCACCGAAGGCACCAGCTATGAGACAGCAACGGTAAAGGTTCCGTTCCGCTTCTACAATGCAGTAGACGGCAAGCTTTACAAGAAATCACAGATCAACAAGGAGTTCAACTACTCGTTCACCCTCTCACAGGCCGACCAGGTGGAGACACTGGAATATGCTGCCGTAGAAGGTGTGGAGGACGTAGTATTCATCTCTGAAGGTGAGGACATAGAAGGCCTTACCGTGATTACGAGCGGAAACACAGGAATACGCAGTTCGAACTCATCGTCGGCCTTTGCAGCCGAAGACACGAAGATTGTGAAGCTGAGCGCAGGCACCTACAAGATGCATGCCATCATCTACGACTCATCGAGCAAACCCGACAGCCACTGGATCTTCATGGCTGGCAGCACCCAGATTGCAGACTTCAATTGCACGACGGTGAACATTCAGGAGTTTGACTCTGAGGAGTTTACGCTGACAGAAGACACAGAGATTATCATGACAGCTGCCGGCGCATCGGCTCGCGGTCTCGACGCCCTTTACATTACCGGCACAGGCAAGGTGGTAGAGGATACTGACGAACCCGCCGAAGAAGCTGAGATCTTCAGCCTGGCCGGCGACATGTTCTACACATGGGACGGCTTCGGTGCCGACGCATCGAAGATTTCTGCCGCCACCGTTGAATTCAACGTGGGCAATGCCCTGCAAGAGGGCAACGTCGTTGCAGGCACAGGCAATGTGGCGTACCTGACCTATGCCGACCTGACCGGATGCACGAAGATGCTGTTTGAGGGCACGCCTGGCCTGACGCTGCGTGTGCTGATGAACCGTCAGGAGAGTAATAACGGTCCCCTGGTGGAAAAGAAGTCCACCATCGGCGAAGACAGCAAGGCGGAGCTCGACTTGACCGACCTGCCCTATGTGCACGTGAATGCTATCAAGGTCGACTGGGGCAACTCTGGCACCGTGACTGCCATCAAACTGGTGAAGCCCAACGACCCGCTGGCCGTGAACAAGGAAGGCTTGAAGAACGCCATCGCTGCTGCCAAGCTGCAGAACGCCGTGGCAAAGACCGAGGAGAGCTATGCCGCCCTGCAGGCTGCCATCGCTGCCGCCGAGGCTGCCGTGGCTGCTGCCGACGCTACCGCCGAGAGCCTGGACGCTGCCAAGAAGGCCGTCGAGGATGCCGTGGCTGGTCTGGCTCTGGCCGAGGGTTATGAGAATCTGACGAAGGAGATGTTCCTGCAGTATGCAAGCGTAGAGGAGCCCGGCGAGGGCACCAACGGCAATGGCGCCTACCAGCTGTTCGCCGCCAGCGACCTGCCTTATGGCGACAGCAACGTGAGCGAGCTGAAGTGGGCCGACCTGACAGCATACGACCAGCTGATCATCACCACCACCGGTGAGGTGAAGCCCCGTCTCTGTCTGAACCGCTTGGTGGCAGGTGGCCAGCAGGCTGCCACCATGGAAGACTCGAAGATGCTCGACATCAACCCCAACAACGACTTCACCTGGTCTACCGAGAAGTATCTCACCGCCGAGAACGGCGTGTATACGCTCGACGTGAAGGCCATCGTGGCCGACTACCAGTTTGCCCGTCTGCACTGCATCAAGAAGCAGGGCTGGGGTGCCGGTGTGGTTGTTACCGGTCTGTATCTGAAGAAGGCCGAGGCTACTCCCGAGCCCGCCGCAGCAACTACCTGGAACTTCGCCGAAGCCATGAGCGACGCCGACGTGGCCAACCTCACCGCTGATGCCGAGAACTGGAAGGACAGCAACGGCGACCAGACCCGCTTCGAGAATGTGAACGCCCTGCAGAACACCCAGCTGACCGCCAACGGCCAGGAGCTGGAGTGGACGAAGGGCATTGAGTTCGTGAACTTCGGCGCCGGCAAGCTGCGCCTGAACCCCGGCAAGAACCTGCAGCTGAACGGCAAGGGCCTGAGCATCAAGGTGCCCGCCAAGGCCGGCCAGAAGCTGACCGTGGTGGCCCAGACAGCCAAGAACACAGAAGCCCGTTACTTCACCGCCGAGAACCTGGAAGTGAAGGAAGGCTTTGCCGAGAGCCTGGAGAAGATAGCCAACGTGGGTATCGTGAAGGAAGACGGCTTCGTGACGCTGAAGACCAACGTAGGCGGCATGAACATCTCGAGCATCACCGTTGAGGAAGCAGGCGATGAGCCTGTGGATAGCGAGCTTATGGCCGAGGCCAAGGCCCTTGCTGCCGATGCCGACGCCGTGGCCGTGGGCAAGCTGCTTGCTGCC
Source organism: uncultured Prevotellaceae bacterium (assembly GCA_946406555.1). GTDB lineage: Bacteria > Bacteroidota > Bacteroidia > Bacteroidales > Bacteroidaceae > Prevotella. Next base: position 4,008 of record CAMJLB010000055.1, read on the forward strand.
ATCGAGACCGCACAGAGCACTGGCGACGAGAGCGGCCTGCAGGCAGCCATCGACCAGTTCAAGAAGGACAACGAGCCGATGAAGGCCGTGGGTGCCAACCTGACCGACAAGGTAGGTCTGACCACCGCTGCCTGGACCGGTGCCGGCGGCACTGCCGGCAGCGTGACGACCTCGCTGAACGCTACCACCCCGCTGGTAGAACTCTACAACTCGTCGAGCGCCGGCACGAAGATGCAGCAGACCATCAGCGGTCTGGAGAACGGCACCTATCGCGTGAAGGTATTTGCCACCTCTCACAACGCACGTGGTGAGGACGGTGCAGCCCTCGACGGCACCTCGAACGAGGTGGCCTACGTGTTTGCACAGGCCGGCGAGACCATCAACAAGACCTGGATCACTGCCAGCGGCGTGACCCCCGGCTTCCTCGATGGCGAGCAGACCAACCCCTACACCATTGACGACATCGACGTGACCAACGGCGAGCTGACCATCGGCCTGACCGTGGAGCAGGCCGGACAGACCGGCTGGCACACCATCCAGATCTACAGCCTGGAGAAGATTGAGCTGACTCCTGCCAAGGAGATCTATGCAAAGGATCAGGAAGAGCTGAAGAAGGTGATTGCCGAACTCACTGCCCTGCTTGCCCTCGACAGAATGGCCGAGCAGCGCGAGATCTGGCAACCGCTCGTTGATGAGATCGAGAAGAATATGGTTGGCAGCAACATGCACAACATCAGCGAGATAGAGGCTGTCATCGGCAACTTGAAGGCGATGATAAGAGATGCCAAGAGGCTCAACCCCATCGTTCCCACTGGAAGCTACTATGTGCTGAACGCCGCCATGGAGCCCGAGATGCTGATGGCCGCCGGCAACAACTGGGGCACACGCGGCATCGTGAGCGAGAAGGGTATCGACCTGAACTTCACCTATGATGTGGACAAGGATGCCTACACCATCGAGACAGGCATCTACAACAACGCCAACAGCCACTTCCTGGGCAGCGGCCTGTACATGGACAGCGGCACATTCGACTGGACCATCGAGGGTGACTTTGTCTACACCATCAGCGCCGTCATCGACGGTGTGAAGAAGTATATCGGCGTAGACGAGGCAGGCAACCTTGCACTGAAAGAGAGCGCAAGCGACGACTGTCAGTGGGCTTTCCTGAAGAAGGACTACTGGGAGAACCACCTCATGGAGCAGGGCCTTGCCGCCCTGGAGGCCGCAACGCCTGAGAACGGCGTCGACGCCACGTTCCTGCTGAAGGATGCCAACTTCAACCGCAACGACCATCGCTGGGAGGCATGGACAGTGAGCGAGGACTGCACCAACAAGAACCTGGGTGGCGGCTGCGACGGCAGCAACGGCAACGGCAATGCCGAGTCGTATCACTCTACGTTCACCATCAGCCAGGCCATCGCCAACGCTCCCAAGGGTACGTACACACTGACCGCCCAAGGCTTCTACCGCCAGGACGATGGCTTAGAGGAAGCCGTTCCTGTATTCTTCATGAATGATGCTACGGCCGAGGTGCCTGTGAAGACTGGCGACGAGAACAGCATGACCGCTGCTTCCTACTCGTTCAGCGATGGCAAGTACACCATCGAGCCTATCACCGTGACCATCAATAAGGGCGAGACGCTCACCGTGGGTGTGAAGGGTACCGCTACCAACCAATGGGTGATTTTCGACAATTTCCGTCTGACCTACTATGGTGCCAACGAGAGCGACCTGCTGAAGGAAGCCAAGGCACTGGCTGCCGATGCTGAGGCCGTGGCCGTGGGCAAGCTGCTCGCCGCCATCGACGAGGCTGAGAACACCGGCGACGAGAGCAACCTGCAGGCTGCCATCGACCAGTTCAAGGCCGACAATGCCGACGTGGAGAAGGACATGACCTCGAAGGTAGCCACCAATGGCTGGAAGAAGTACGACGGCACTGCCGCCGGCGTCTGCGCAACGCAGTATGCTCCCGCCATCACCACCTACGACGGCCGCGAGGCACAGCTGGCCGAGGTGTATGAGGGCACCGTGGAGACCACCGGCACCATCATCTACCAGGACATCACCGGCCTGCAGAACGGTTCCTACAAGGTGGGCTTCTATGGCAACGCCTTCTATACCGACGGCCGTGGATTCGATAGCCCGATGGCCGACGGTGCCGAGGACGTGGCCTACGTCTTCGCCAACGACGAGAAGGAATTCATCACCGCCCACATTGCCACATCGACCACCGAGAACAACTTCCGTTCGTTCAATGTCGACGTGACCAACGGCGCCATCAAGCTGGGCATGGGCAAGGCTCAGCCCGGTACGAACTGGCACACCATGCAGATCTATCAGCTGACATGGTTCACCACCGCCAAGAGCGTGTATGCTCAGGACCAGGAAGAGCTGAAGGCCCTCGTGGCCGAAGCCAAGGCCCTGCTGGCCAACGACAACAACACAGAAGGACGTGACATCTTCCAGCCCTTCGTCGAAGGTGTCGAGAAGACATATATCGGCAGCAACATGTACAACATCAGCGAGATAGAAGCTGTGATTGGCAATCTGAAGGATGTTATGAAATCCTTCAAGAAGGCCAACCAGTTCATCTACGACGGCGTGGCCTACGTGATCGACGCCGAGAGCGGCAAGTTCATGGCAGCCGGCCATGACTGGGGCACCCGCGGCATCGTGAGCAAGGAAGGTCTCGACCTGACCTTCGCCTCTAACGAGGAGACGCGCACCGTGACCATCGACACGAAGGTGTCTAACGGTGGCGAGAGCCACTTCCTGGGCAGCAACCTCTACATGGACGCCGCCGCCTACGGATGGGCACTCGAATACCGTGGCTTCGGTTTCTACATCAGCAACGGTACGCAGTACATCAACATCGACGAGAACGACAACCTCGTGCTGAGCGACCAGCCCCGCGAATGGATCATCGTGACCGCCGACGGCGTGAAGCAGCAGCGTATGGAAGAGATGGCCACTGCCACGAAGGAGAACCCCGTCGACGTGACCTGGATGCTGCAGAACCCGAACTTCAACCGCAACGACCAGCGCACCAGCGCCTGGACGGTGAGCGAGGACTGCACGAACAAGACCATCGGCGGCCCCAACAACAACAATGTTGGCGGAAACTACATCAGCGAGTCTTACCACTCGACATTCACCATCCAGCAGGTTATTGCCGATGCTCCTAAGGGCACCTACATGCTGACTGCCCAGGGCTTCTACCGTCAGGACGGCGATGCCACTGAGGATGCTCCCGTATTCTTCCTGAACGACGCTACCACGACCGTTCCCGTGAAGACCGGAGACGAGGGCAGCATGGATGCAGCCGCTGCATCGTTCACTGCCGGACAGTACACCAGCGAGCCCATCGAGCTGACCCTCACTGCCGACGGTGAGCTTGCCGTGGGCGTGAAGGGCACCGCTCTGAACCAGTGGGTGACGTTCGACAACTTCCGCCTGACCTATCTGGGCACGGGCGACATGCCTGAGACAGACGAGCTCGTGCAGGTGCCTGCCGGTGCCGAACAGGAAGACTGGAACATCGTGGGTAACTATGTGGGCCGAACCAACCAGAACATGACCGTGAAGAGGAACATCAAGGTGGCCTTCGTGGGCAACGACGTCTACGTACAGGGCACAGCCTACTTCTTCCCCGAGGCATGGCTCAAGGGTACCATCGATGGCACCACCGCCACCTTCGCCACCGGCCAGCTCGTTGGCGAGGATGAATACGGCAAGGAGTACATGGTGGGCTCTTCCGACGGCAAGACCATCGAGAACATCGTATTCACCTACGATGCCGAGGCCAAGCAGTTCGAGCTGAAGAACCTACTCATTGAGAACTCCGTGAAGGAAGAGATTGACCAGTGGGGCTACTACAACCAGATGACCATCAGCAAGGGCCTGCTGCCCACCTATGCTACGGTGGAGGCTCCCGAGGGCCTGCAGACCGAGCAGTGGACCTTCCTGGCCCAGGATAGGTATTCTGAAGATGTCGAGGCTCCCGTCAACGTGGGCATCGACGGCAACGACATGTATATCCAGGGCCTGTGCGAATACTTCCCCGAGGCTTGGGTGAAGGGTACCATCGACGGAACGAAGGTGACGTTTGCTCCCGGACAGTACTTCGGCAGCATCGATGGAGATGACTTCTTCTTCGGTGCCTACGACTTCGAGGGTTCTGGCAAGATTATTGCCGCCACCTTCGACTACGACGCCGCAGCCGGCAAGCTGGCCACCGAGGACTACCTCGTGCTGAACGGCGAGGAAGAGAAGACCTGGATGTACAACTACTTCTGGTATGTCGAGATTCTGAAGGATGTGCCCGCACTCGCCGAGATTGAGGCACCCGAGAACCTGCAGGCCAGCGACTACGTGTTCCTGGCCGACGAGCTGAGCATTGAGGAAGGCGAAGAGGAGACGGGCATTCGCAGTGCCAAGGTGCGCAATGCCATCGCCAAGGCTGCCGGCGACGTAATAGTCACGCCGATTCAGCAGGCCGTGCGCATTGCCTTCAACGGCAACGACGTCTACTTCCAGGGTCTGGCAGCCGCCACTCCCGAAAAGTGGAACAAGGGCACGCTGAGCGAGGATGGCAAGACCATCACCATTCCCGCCAACCAGTTCATCGGCACTGCCTACGACATCGACTGGAGCAGCTTCCAGCTGGTAGAGTACAAGTACTTCTTCACGGCCGTCGACGCAGAGGGCAAATTTGCCGATGCCGTGCTGAGCTACGACGAGGCTACGAAGACCATCAGCAGCAACCAGCAGCTCGTGGTGAACAGCAGCCGCCGTCTGCTGAACTACTGGAACTACTACAACACCGGTTCGCAATTCGTGGCTGCCGAGGTGGCTACACCTGCCATGCCTGCCATCGTAGAGATGACCGAAAACACGTATGGCCCCATGATGGTGGCCGACATTCCTGTTGAGGACATCTATGGCGACAAGATCTATGAGCCCTACCTGAGCTACAGGGTCTACAGCGACGTGCGCGGCGTGCAGGATCCCTACGTCTTCGACGCAGAGACCTACGAAGAGTTCGAGGACATGCCTACCATTCCTTACCAGTATGACGATGGTGGATTCTACTTCACCTACGCCGGCAAGGGCACCAACATCCTGGCTGCCAACTATAACGAATGGAAGCGTATCGGCCTGAGCAGCGTATACACCGTGAACGGCAAGGTGCGCGAGAGCAAGGTGTTCTGGTTCGACATCGAGGCTGGCGTGCCCGTGGGCATCGACGGCATCACTGCCAACGACAAGACCGCCGTGTTCTACGACATGCAGGGCCGCAAGGTGAACGGTTCGGCTAAGGGCCTGCTCATCAAGCAGCAGCGCGATGCCGACGGCAACACGAAGGCCGTGAAGGTGATTCGCAAGTAGCATACCAAGGGCTGGCGACCCGCAAGAGCCGCCTAACCCGAAACGACAAGTGGTGCTCACTGCCAAATGCAGTGGGCACCACTTTCATTTTTATGCAAAAAACATGTTTTACAGCACATTTTTATTAAAAAAATACAACAATTCTTCGTAGAATGTAACAAAATGCGTAATTTTGCACTCAAAATATGAATAAATATTCTCTATAAGGCAACCAACCAAAGTATGAAAGTAAAAAACAACAGACTGGAAGCACTAAGACTTATCATTTCGAGCCAACAGCTGGGGAGCCAGGAAGAACTGTTGAGCGCCCTTCAGCACGAAGGGTTCAAGCTGACGCAGGCCACGCTGAGTCGCGACCTGAAACAGCTGAAGGTGGCCAAGGCAGCCACGATGGACGGCAACTACGTTTATGTACTGCCCAACGAGTCGGTATACAAGCGTGTGAGCACGCCATCGTCGGTACGCGAGATGATGCAGATGCCAGGATTCATGAGCATCAACATCTCGGGCAACATGGCAGTAATAAAGACGCGCCCCGGCTATGCCAGCTCGATAGCATGGAACATCGACAACAGCGCCCTGCCAGAACTGTTGGGCACCATCGCCGGCGCCGACACTATCTTCGTTGTCATTAAGGAAGGAGTGAGCCAAAGGCAGGCCATCGACGCACTGAGCAAGGTAGTGCCGAATCTGAAGGGGTGAGCGTTGAGCGATGTGCGCTGAAAGTCGAGCGATGAGCGTAGAACGATTGTAACATTATATTTGTAACTTCATATTGGATAATGGATAACAAAGAAGAAATAGAAGTGCTCGTGGCCGCTCCGGAGCACGAGCGGTATGTAGACACCATACTGGAGACCATTGCCGAGGCAGCCAAGGTGCGCGGCACCGGTATCGCCAAACGTACCCACGAGTACCTGACGAAGAAGATGAACGAGGCCAAGGCCGTGATCGCCCTTCGCAAGAGCGACGGGCGCTTTGCCGGTTTCAGCTATATCGAGACGTGGGGCAACAAGCAATATGTGACCACAAGCGGCCTCATCGTCCACCCCGACTTCCGAGGTCTGGGGCTGGCCAAGCGTATCAAGGATATGACGTTCACGCTGGCACGCACACGATGGCCTCACGCCAAGATCTTCTCGCTCACCAGCGGCGCAGCGGTGATGAAGATGAACACCGAGCTGGGCTACAAACCCGTGACCTTTGCCGAACTGACCGACGACGAGGCATTCTGGCGTGGCTGCGAGGGGTGTGTGAACGTAGACGTGCTGCACCGCACCGAAAGAAAATACTGCATCTGTACCGGCATGCTCTTCGACCCCGAAGAGCATCTGCCTGCAAAGATTCCAGAGGAAGTGCTGTCGAGAATAAGGCATCTGGAAGAAATAGAGGAGTAGCCTCACCCCCAACCCCTCTCCAAAGGGGAGAGGGAAGTATATAGAAAAGATTGTCAATAAAACAAGCAAAAAAATAATTATAAATAACAACTGGAAAGAATTATGGAAGACCAAAAGAAGATACTGTCTGAAAAGCTAACCACTCCCCTCTCCACCGGGAGAGGGGCTGGGGGTGAGGCTCGAAAAAAAGTGGTTGTCGCCTTCAGTGGCGGACTGGATACCTCCTACAATGTGATGTATCTGACAAAAGAACTGGGTTATGAAGTCTATGCAGCCTGTGCCAATACGGGCGGCTTCTCTGCCGAGCAGCTGAAGCGCAACGAGGAGAACGCCTACAAGCTGGGGGCCGTGAAATATGTGACGCTCGACGTGACACAGGAGTACTACGAGAAATCGCTGAAGTACATGATTTTCGGCAACGTGCTGCGCAACAACTGCTACCCCATCTCGGTGAGCTCGGAGCGCATCTTCCAGGCCATCGCCATCGCCCGCTATGCCAACGAGATTGGTGCCGATGCCATCGCCCACGGCTCCACCGGTGCCGGCAACGACCAGATACGCTTCGACATGACCTTCCTCGTGATGGCCCCCGGCGTGGAAATCATCACCCTGACGCGCGACCGCAACCTCACCCGCAAGGAGGAGGTGGACTACCTGAATGCCAATGGCTACTTTGCCGACTTCACCAAGCTGAAGTATTCTTACAACGTGGGCATCTGGGGCACCAGCATCTGCGGCGGCGAGCTGCTCGACCCCACGCAGGGACTGCCAGAGGCGGCCTATCTGAAGCACGTCACGGCCAAGGAGCCCGAGCAGCTGCTGAAGATAGAGTTTCAGAAGGGCGAGATCGTGGGCGTGAACGGCGAGCAATTCGACGACCGCATCAAGGCCATACAAAAAATAGAAGAGATAGGCGCCTCCTACGCCATCGGCCGCGATGCCAACGTGGGCGACACCATCATCGGCATCAAGGGCCGCGTGGGCTTCGAGGCCGCCGCACCGAAGCTCATCATCGAGGCCCACCGCCTGCTGGAGAAATCGACGCTGAGCAAGTGGCAGCAGTACTGGAAAGACCAGGTGGCCAACTGGTATGGCATGTTCTTGCACGAGAGCCAGTACCTAGAGCCGGTGATGCCCGACATCGAGGCCATGCTCACCTCGAGCCAGCGCAACGTGACGGGCACCGCCATACTGCGCCTGCGCCCCTACGGCTTCGAGACCGTAGGCATCGACTCGGCCAACGACCTCACGAAGAGCAAGCTCGGCGAATATGGCGAGACGCAGACCGGCTGGACCGCCGACGAGGCCAAGGGCTTCATCAAGGTCAGCTCTACCCCACTCCGCGTGTACTACGGCATGCATCCCGACGAAAAACGATAAACCATGGGAAAGACTTTCTATCTATCAGAGACCGACAAGAAGATTGGCGGCGTGTGTGGCGGCATAGCCGAGTATTTCGACATCGACCCGCTGCTGGTAAGAATCGGCTTCCTGTTTCTCATCTTTGGCGTGGGCTGCGGTCTGCTGCTGTATATTCTTCTTTGGATCCTGGCCCCTAAAAGATCGTCGATATGATAAGAATAGGCATACTTGGCGCAGCAGGCTATACGGGCGGTGAGCTCATCCGCCTGCTGCTGAACCACCCCGAGGCGGAGATTGTCTTCGCCAACAGCGAGAGCAATGCCGGCAACATGGTCTCCAGCGTGCATGAGGGACTGCTGGGCGACACCGACCTGCGGTTCACCTCTGAGATGCCCTTCGACCAGGTCGATGTGGTGTTCTTCTGCTTCGGCCACGGCAAGAGCGAGGCGTTCCTGAAGGAGCACACCATACCCGAACAGGTGAAGGTCATCGACCTGGCACAAGACTTCCGCCTTCGCGGCGACCACGACTACGTCTATGGCCTGCCGGAACTGAACCGCGACGCCATCATCAATGCCCGTCACGTGGCCAACCCCGGCTGCTTCGCCACGGCCATACAGCTGGCACTGCTGCCTGCCGCCCACCTGAACCTGCTGAAGGAAGACGTGAGCGTGAACGCCATCACGGGCTCTACGGGTGCCGGACAGAAGCCCGGCGCCACCACCCACTTCTCGTGGCGTGCCGACAACCTGAGCATCTACAAGCCCTTCCAGCACCAGCACATCGCCGAGATCAGGCAGTCGCTGCGTCAGGCGCAAGGCTATCTCGACGCCTCGATAGACTTCATCCCCTATCGCGGTCCGTTTGCCCGAGGCATCTTCTGTACCGCTGTGGTACGCACGCCTGCGCCCCTCGACGACGTGATAGAGGTGTACAAGGACTTCTATCGCGACGCGGCCTTCACTCACTACAGCGAACAGCCGCTCGACCTGAAGCAGGTGGTGAACACCAACAAGGCACTGGTGCACTGCGAGAAGTACGACAACAAACTGCTCATCACGTCCTGCATCGACAATCTGCTGAAGGGAGCCGTGGGTCAGGCCGTGCAGAACATGAACCTGATGTTCGGACTTGACGAGACAGCCGGACTGAGGCTGAAAGCCAGCGCCTTCTAAAGAGGGAGGCCGGAATCACGGAATGCCGGAATCACGGAATGCCGGAATCACGGGATACCGGAATCACGGAATGCCGGAACCACGAAATAACGGGAAAACGAAAAAAGAAATAAAGAATGAAACTATTTGACGTATATCCCCTATTCGACGTAAACATCGTCAGGGGCAAAGGTTGCAAGGTGTGGGACGACAAAGGCCAGGAATATCTCGACCTGTATGGCGGCCACGCCGTGATCAGCATCGGTCACTCGCACCCCCATTATGTAAACAAGGTGAGCGAGCAGCTGCAACAGTTAGGGTTCTACAGCAACTCGGTAGTGAACAAGCTGCAGGAGCAGCTGGCCGAGCGTCTGGGCCGTGCCTCGGGCTACGACGACTATCAGCTGTTTCTCATCAACAGCGGTGCCGAGGCCAACGAGAACGCGCTGAAGCTAGCCTCCTTCAAGACAGGCAACACCCGCGTGCTGTCGTGCGAGCGGGCCTTCCACGGCCGCACCTCGCTGGCCGTAGAGGTGACCCACAACCGCAAGATCGTGGCCCCCATCAACGACAACCACCACGTGCGTTTCCTGCCGCTGAACGACCTTGAGCCGTGGGTGCGCGAGCTGAGCCGGGGCGGCATCGCCGCCGTCATTCTGGAGTGCATACAGGGCGTGGGCGGCGTGCAGATGGCCACGCCAGAGTTTGCACAGAAGCTGGCCTACGCCTGCAAGCGCTACGGCGTGCCCCTCATCTGCGACGAGATACAGTGCGGCTACGGCCGCAGCGGCAAGTTCTTCGCCCACCAGTGGCTGGGCATCAAGCCCGACATCATCACCATGGCCAAGGGCATCGCCAACGGCTTCCCCATGGGTGCCGTGCTCATCAGTCCCGACTTCGTGCCCGAATACGGGCAACTGGGCACCACCTTCGGCGGCAACCACCTGGCCTGCGCCGCCGCCCTGGCCACGCTCGACGTGGTGGAGCAGGAAGGCCTCATAGAGAACGCCCGCGAGGTGGGCGACTACCTGATGGAGGGCATACGCCAGATAGGCAGCTCGCACATCAAGGAGGTGCGCGGCCGCGGACTCATGATTGGCATAGAGCTCGACATGCCTCACAAGATGGTGCGCCGCCCGCTCATACGCCACGAGCACTGCTTCACCGGTGCCGCCGGACAGGACATCCTGCGCCTGCTGCCGCCGCTGTGCCTGACGAAGGCCGAGGCCGACGACTTCATAGAAAGACTCATCAGAGTGCAACCCGAAGAAGACTGACGCGATATGAAAATAGCTATGATAGGCGCTGGCGCCATGGGTGGTGCCACCGTGGAGGGCCTAATTAAGACCGACACTTTCAAGAACGAGGATATCACCGTGGCCGACCCGTCGCAGACAGTGCTCGACCGCTTCGTGCAGCAGGGCGTGAGCGTGACCACCGACAATGGCGTGGCCGCTGCCTCGGCCGACATCGTTTGCGTATGCGTGAAGCCGTGGCTGGTAGAGCAGGTGCTGCAGGGCATCCGGGCAGAACTGGAGCCACAGCGGCAGCTGCTCATCGTGATTGCCGCCGGGGTGAAGTCGGCCCAGGTGCGTGAGTGGCTGGGCGAGCAATGCCCCCCGTTCTACCTCTGTATTCCCAACATCGCCATTGCGCAGCTGGCCTCGGTCACGTTTCTCGTGCCTTGTGCTGAGGCAATGCCTCAGCTTACCGGACAGGTGGTGAAGATTTTTGAGGCGATGGGCACCGTAGTGCTCACCGACGAGCAGCACCTGGCTGCCGGCACCACGCTGGCCTCGTGCGGCATTGCCTACGCCATGCGCTACATACGCGCCGCCTCGGAGGGGGGCGTAGAGCTGGGCTTCAAGGCCGACCAGGCCAAGGAGATCGTGATGCAGACGGTGCTTGGAGCCGTGAAGCTGCTCGAAGCCAGCGGACTGCACCCCGAGGCAGCCATCGACCTGGTGACCACGCCGGGCGGAGTGACCATCAAGGGACTCAACGAGATGGAGCACGCCGGCTTCACCTCGGCCGTGATAAGAGGGCTGAAGGCTGGTGCGAAATAAAATGGCGTATGAATATACATTTTGTTTTTCGATTTTCAAGACAAACAAAATTTGTGTTTTAGAATGGCGGTAGGCTCACGCTGCCTCCCTGGCAATGCCATCGACGGCCACCGACGATGCCATTAAGCCTCCGTTGCAGCATCGTGGTGCCTCTTCGACGGTGTCGCTCATGCAGGGCGACACGCTTATTCAGCCTTCCTTAGGGTACAATTCAGCATAGATTGCATCCCAAAACAGGCTGAATTGCAGTGCAAAACAGGCTGAATTGCGACCCAAAACAGGCCGAATTGCAACACGGTCTCTTTACGATTCCGTAATTTATTGACTACTAATAACTTATGAAAACCGCTGAGATTCCAAAATTTCGGACGAAGAGCGACGTGCTTCCGAATTTTTAAATCTCAGCGGTTTTCGCCGTATATTTATGCAATATAAAAATGCATAAATACAATTAAGAAATTATCTACCGCGACTACGCCAACAGTGCCTGCAGCCGCTTGAAGGCCGGTGCCAGCAGTGTGGTGCCGACCTCCTGCCCAGTGGCAGGCGAGCGGAACACGCAGCGGCGCTGCTTGGGCAGCAACCGACAGATGTTGTGAACATTCACCAGTGTGCTGCGGTCGGCACGCACGAAGGTGTCGGGGTCGAGCATCTTCACAAGCGTCCCAAGCCCCATCAGCACGGTGTCGGTGTGCTGGAACGTCACAATCTGCGAGTAGTTGCCATCGCCCTTGAAGTAGGCAATGTCTTTCACGTCGACCATGATGGAGCCACTGGCCGTGCGCAGTGACAGTCGCTGTTCAAAGCTCTTCTCCGTCATCTTCACGATGTCTTTGGCCAGTTCGCTGGCTTTCTGCTCCTCGATGGCCTTCTGTCGAATGGCCTCAATCTGCTCCTCGCGCTGCAGCTTTTCGCGCTGCAGTCGAATCATGTTGTGGCGGTTGCGCCGTTCCTCATACCATCGGGTGCTGCGCCACACCCCTGCCACGAGCAAGGCCAAGGCCAGCAGCCATACCCACCAGCGTTGCCACCAGCGCAGGGGCGGTGCGATGTAAGTGTCCGTCATCCCCATGGCCAGCACCTCGGCGGGCCTGAACGAGATCATCTGCTCCAGTCCGGCCACCCAAACAGTGCCATCGGCCGCCTCTGCCATCGCTGCCTGTTGCGGTGCCAGCAGCGTGAAGCCATGTGTCTGGTCGAAGAAAGCCGTCTCGCCGAGCATGGTATGTCCTTCCGTGTTTGTTGTCAATCGGGCCACGAGCAGTCCGTCGAGCGTGGCCGCCACGAGATAGCCCCGTGGCGACACATGGAGGGAGCGCACTTCGTGGCCCGCCAGCAGCGGCTGCAGCCCGTCGAGTTCGCCCACCCTTCCCTGTTCTATCATCAGGAGCGAGTCGGCCGAGGCAAAGAACACGCAGCCACGCCGCTCATCGCCCGCCATGGCTGTGACGACCCTCCGTCGCCCCAGGTCGTACTGGCTCACGCTGCCTCCACGGCCAATCTGGTATAGGCCCAGCGTGGTGCCCACCCATAGCGAGCCACGGCCGTCGGCAGCGGCACACCAGGCGTAGGGTATCTGTGTGGTCAGCGTGTCCAGTTGCCGCGTGGCGGGGTCAAAGGCCGAGATGCCACGTGGCGTCACCAGCACCAGTTTCCCGTCAGCCACGGCCATGAAGCGGTAGCGGTCTTGTGGCAGTCCCAGCCGCAGCACGGTGCCACTGCTGTCTACACACGCCACATCGTCGCCCGCCGAGAGAAACACCTCGCTGCCTATCGCCGCGCCGCAGGGGGCATAATACTCTTCGTCACTATCGCGCAACAACTGCAGAGAATCCTTGCCCTGCTGCCATACCGATATAACCTTCCCATTCAGCGTGCCCAACACCAGCCGGCCGGTAGAGTCGGCGGCCAGTGCCCGGGCAATGTCGTTGTCGTCGGCGAGCCAATGACTGGTGAAACAACGGTTGAAGAAACAGTACACCCCCTGATAGGAAGCCACCCACAGACGGTCCCACCGGTCTACGAGCACGTCGCGAATGAGGTTGATGCCCGTGAAGAGCCGCCTCACGCTGCCTGCGCCGTCGTAGAGATAGATGGTATGCTCGTCGGCAATCACCAGCTGCCCATTCTTCAGTCTCCTCACGGTCAGGCCGAAAGCGGCCTCGTCCCAGTCGGCCCTGGCTATCAGCCCTCCCCCGATGTCGTAGATACCGTCGGAGGCAAAAGCGAGGAGTCCCTTTTCTGTGCGCATCAGGGTGTAGACATCTTTTCTGTCAGAGAGCCACCCACTGTCTACCTGAAACACACCCTTGGCAGTGGGAATGACGATGCCCCGTGAATCGACATACAGCTTGCGGTCGGGTGTCATTTCGTCGAGCAGTTCGTGGGAGGTCAGAGGCTCAAACCCCTGCCTCGTCACCATGCAGAGCCGTCGGTGCTGCTCCTGCTCGTCTTCCAACAGCACGTAGCCATCGGGCAGGCTGCCGGCGTTCAGGTTGTTCAGCAGCCAGTGGCCCTCAGGGTCTATGGGGCGCATCGCTATGTCGTCGTAGTCTATCAGCCACTGCCGTGGAAAGCCCAGCGCGCGCACCTGCCCATCGGTCTCGGCAAAGCCCACAATGTTCTCACGCCGCCCTTTCAGGAAGGGAGTGAAGCCGCGGCCATCGAAGCGCACGAAGCCCGACAGCGTACCAATATAGATATACCCGCGCGAGTCTTGCCACACCCGTTCGGTCTGCATCTGCGGCAGCCCGTCGTGTGTGGTGTAGCGGCGATAGCTCAGCCGGCTTTCCATCTGAGCGTGCAGACCGAGGCAAGAAAAGAGTGCCAATGCTGCAAAAAACAACCGTTTCATCGTATCCATAGGCGCAAAGATACAACAAAATGTGAGAAACGCCAAAAATTACGACTCAATTATTTTTTGCCATGCCGAGTTCGTCACTCAGAAGGGGCAGTTCGTCAAAAACACACTTTTTTTCTACAGCCGCAACCATATTTTTCCTTATATTTGCACATCAACAAATCTTGATTCGCATGAAAAAAGTCTTAACCCTAACCATTGCTTTGGCACTATGCGTAGTGCATCGTGCCTTGGCCGACGACGTGATGATTCCCACCACGGCCGACAATCCCTTCGACCTGACGCAAGGCATCTTCGAGGTAAGCTACGGAAGCAACAACATGAAGGTGAACAGTGCCAACGAAATCGAGAACGGGCGCAACGGCAGCAAGGCCACCTTCACTCTCGACAATCGCGAGGATGCCGACTACTACCTGCTCTGCTTCAAGGCGGGCACCACGCGCAACGACGCTCAATTCCATATCTCCATCACTGCCGACGACGGCACTGCGGCCTGCGACACGACCCTTGCACTGGCAAACAACGGTACGTGGACAGCCAACTGGCAGTACACCCTGAGAACAGGAAAAATGAAGAAGGGTCACTACACGCTGGTGTTCGACTTCATCTCAACGGGCAACGAGTATGCCGCGCGCCTGGCCGACATCGCCTTCAAGAAGCCGCTCAGTCTGAAGCCCGGCGACGAGGTGGAGATACAGAACCCTGAGTTCGACGACGGGCTGAACGGCTGGACCAAACAGGGCGGCATTGGCTCTGGCATCAACACCTATATGTTCGGCAACAACAGCGGGGTGCTACATTTCAATTCTGGTACGGCCCAGTTCTCTCAAAATGTCATTGGTCTGCCCGACGGCGTCTATCTGTTGTGCCTGAATGCCTACGACAGCTACCCTAACACTGACGAGCCCGACACCTACGTGTTCCTGGGCAACCGCGAGGTGCCCATGAAGACAGCCTTCGACGATGCCGTGGGCTATCGCAACATCTGGCGATGGTATGGCAGCAACCAGAAAAACGAAGGCTATCGCTCCACCGGCGACGGCCGCTACGTGCCCTCCCACAACCATACGTGGAATGAGACGCTCGCCATGGCCGAGAGGCTCTACGAGAACTGCGTGGTGGCCACCATCACCAGCGGCATGGCCAGCTTTGGCTGGCGTAAGACGGGCAACCGCGCCACACGCGTAGTCTTCGACCACGCCCGCCTCATTTATCTTTCCGACGACGTAAGCCAACAGTTCAGCGAGGCCGCCCTCATCACCCAGCAGCTGCGCGAGCGGCTGACCTCACTGCTACAGTCGCTGCGCACCGAGCTGGCCGCCAAGCGCCAGCACGCCCCGCAGGCCATTGTCAGCGTGAATGCCTTCATCGATGCCGAAGCGTCGTACCAGACCGACGGCGAACTGCTCGATGCCATCCTGCAGGCCGAGCACTTAGTGCAGCGCCTCGCCCTCCCTTACTACGAGGCAGCAGTGTCCGATGGTTCTCCGTCGGGCCTCGCCGAACTGCTCTCGGAAAAAGGCATACAGCCTGCCGACACCTTCGCCCTAAAGCTGAGCGGCACACTGACTGCCGACGACCTGGCCGCGCTGAAGACATACAACCACATCATGGAGCTGGACCTCAGCGAGACCACCCTCACCTCGCTGCCCGACAACCAGTTCAACAACAAGTTCTACCTGCTCACCTGGATGACGCTGCCCCGACGGCTGGAGGCCATCGGCAACCGCACGTTCTACGACTGCCCGGAACTGCGCGACCTGCAGCTGCCCGCCACGCTGAAGAGCGTTGGCGAATATGCCTTCGGCTACACCTACAATTTCCACCATGCCGACATTCCAGAGGGTTTGACGGTGGGTGGCGCTGCCTATTACATTTCGGGCATACGTTCTATCACGCTTCCCTCATCGATGGTGGAAGTGCCATTCAGACTTTGTTGCGCATGCTATGACCTCTTCAACGTGAAGCTGAATGGTCAGAAGGTCATCGGCCAGCAAGCCTTCGAAGACTGCCATTCGCTGCGCGCCATCGACCTGCCCGAAGGCATAGAAAGGCTGGCCGAGCAGTGCTTCCGCTACTGCACAGCGCTGAACCATGTAGTGATTCCCAGCACGGTGACGCGGGTGGAGCGGCCTTTCTTCAACTGCAGCGCCCTGAAAGACCTGACCTGCCTCACCTTTTCACCCCCCTACGCCAACAACCAGTCGCTGCACGGCGACATGTCGAGCGCCGGCTGCCGGCTGCGCGTGCCACAGATGTCGGTGGCTGCCTACGAGCAGGCCGACTGGTGGAAGAACTTCGACATAGAAGGCATCGACGTGC